>JALWRR010000187.1 GCA_026993975.1 Promethearchaeati archaeon
ATCAAGTACAGTGTCGTGATGAGGCTCGTTACGCTTCTAACCTGACTTCTAGTCGTGTCTAATGGCTGTGAGGTGATGTTCATGAAATAGTGCGGGCATTCACATAAAACAATAAACTTAAATAATGAAAGCAACTGCGAAAAATACTAGTATGAAATTCAGTATTTTAATTGGTATAGCTAATATTAGTCTTTATTTGAGTATTACAATACCAGTAATCTTATCAATTAATTATATATGTTTAAATGGAAAAATTTCTAGTAAAGTACGAAAGTCTGATATGAGAAAAATAGTGTAGTGATTATTTATGAAATATATTTTAGAGATTACTGCACCTGGAACTGTTATTAGGCCATTAATTAATGGTATTGAAGTTTCTAATCCTGGATTAAAGACCATTGAACGTTTCTATTTTGATGAAATATCGGAATTAAGAGTGCATCCTGGTGTTCTTATCGATTCTGAAGCTTTATTCATGTTAAGCTCTCATAGCATTCCTATTCTTATAGTAGATTATACTGGTCTTAAGGCCTACGTGCGTTCTCCACGTACAGAATTATCGAAAATAATGATTAGATTAAAGCAATATGAGGCATTAAATAATTTAAAGGGAGTTATCTTAGCCAAGTTCTTTGCTTTATGTTCTATTGAGACAAGGAGAGAATTTCTATTATACCTTTCACAGAATCGGAAATCTTATGACTTAAGTAAATCAAAAAAACTGGAGGAAACCGCAAATAAAATATCTATATACATTGAACAAGTCCGAAAAACGATGGGTTCCCTCAACGAAATTAGATCTGGCCTCATGAGCCTAGAAGCCAATGCCTCCAAACTGTATTTTCTCGCATTACGCAACATCATTCCAAAGATATATGGATTCAGTGGACGCCAAGCAATCAGAAAAACCAAAGATGTCATTAATACCATGATTAACTACGGAAACGCTATCATAAGAGAAATTATTCTTCGCGAATGCATAAAAAGTGATCTGGATCCAGCTATAGGCTTCTTACACAAAATAATTAATAGGCGATTCTCACTAGTCATGGATATAGCCGAAGAATTCCTCATACCAGTATCACATAGAGCAACAGTAAATCTAGCAGTACGCTACGAAATAAACAGTGATGATTACTACATAGGCGAGGATAACACTATCAAATTAAGCAACTCAGGCAAAAGAAAACTACTTCAGGAAATCTACGACATTCTTGAGAAGAAACACAGAACAAAAAACATTACAGTAGAACAAGCGATCTCAGAAAGAATAAAAAGCATCACCAATCTTCTATTAGACCACACAAAGAAATTAAGCAGATTCAGAATAATAACAAATTGGAGATAAAAACCAGATATCAATCCCCACTTCTAACTACATTCAGAAAAAGACCAAAGGAATGGTGGACGGGGCGGGATTTGAACCCGCGGCCCCCGGCTTGCCGAGCCGATGCGCTACCAGACTGCGCCACCCGTCCATCGTGTTTTCTAGTAGTTCTTCTATTATTATGATTGATCATTTTTAAAGTTTATGCTGTCTCCAGGTTATTATAGAGTTCACTTTTGATACTTAAACTTTATAAGTTGAGGCCGATGATTAAAACACTTGATTACGAGGTGAGAGAGCCAATAGTGAAAACGCGAGATTCGCAGGATCTTGCTTTTGTTTTTATTTTTTATAATTTGAAAACATCATGGATATAACATATCTATTACTATTACTTATGATTAACTATCAAAGATTATCTTCCACTCTTGACTGCTTTCGCAATAGTACTTACTATTGATCTCGTAAATAGAGTGATCTACAAGCGATAAAAAGCCTCAAAAGTAAGTTGAATCAAATCTCTGCAATTATTCAGGACATATTTAGATATCAAAAATACACCAAATGTATTAAAGGAAAAAAAGTCAAATAAAGCACAGATTTTTAGTCTGCAAACATTACTGCTAAATTTAAAATAGACAGCGCGGGGGCCGCGGGTTCAAATCCCGCCCCGTCCACCATACTTTTCCTGATCATCTCTGTTTTTCTGATGAATTTCTGTGGCTTATTGAGAAGTAGTTGATTTTTCTGTTCACTAAGTTTTAATTTCTTGTTGTTTTCTTGAGTATTTTAGGGGGAGGGCGCTATGTCTTTTAAGGGGTCTAGGGTTCTCGCTTTTGTTGAGGTTTTATTTTTTATTGCTGTTTTCTTCCTGTTTGCTTGGTATTTTCAGGTTTTTAATGCTTCTTATGGATGGTACTCTAAGATTGTTATGATTGTTTTGGGTTTTATTGGGATTGCGTTGCATGGAAGGTTTCGTGATTATGGTTTGAATTTCAGAAATCTTTGGTTTAGTGCTAAGTGGAGTATTTATATTGTTGGACTCTTTGCTCTTGTTGATGTATTATTGATTGTTTTTTCCTTGTTTTTAGGGATCTCGATCATTCTTGTTTCGTTTGAAACTTTTCTTTTGGATGCTTTATGGTTCTTTGTTTTTGTCGGTTTTGCTGAGGAATTGTTCTTTAGGGGGTATATTCAATCTAGATTAAACGAGGTTTTCTCTCGCGAGTATCACAAGATTCTAGGTGTTCGTTTTGAATTGCATCAGGGAACGTTGATTACCGCTATAGTTTTATTTGGTCCGCTTCACTTGCTGGTTGGTGTTAATCCTTTTCTAGGAATATATAACGTTGATTTATTCATTGTGTTACTAGCATTATCTGCTTCTTTTCTCGGAGTAATTTTCGGAGTTCTGCGTGAGAAATCGGGAGACATTATTCTTCCATCTGTTTTCCATGGGCTAATAGATTTCAATGTCTTTTTCTTCAGGAAGATTATTGGGATAATGCTATCTAACATTGCCACAATGATAGCGCTGTTCATTTTCTTTGCTATATTTTTCGAGAAGATTCTATCCCAATCGATTAATTAAGAACGTTAATTTATAACCCTTTTAAAAAAAGTAAACTTTATATTATTTTACATGATTACTCTTACAAAAATCATTGAGAGTTCTGTGTAATAGCAGAAAAATTTGTCATCTTTTTGGAATTTTGTTTTTCGGTACTAACCATTGGTGCTTATTAGTGTTTAGTAAAGTACTTGTCGCTAATAGGGGAGAGATCGCTGTTAGAATTATTAGAGCTTGCAGAGAACTAGGTATTAAGTGCGCTACTATCTATTCTTCAATAGATAAGAATTCACTTCATGTCAAGTTAGCTGATGAAGCTTATGAGATAGGGCCGCCTGACCCCCTAGATAGTTATTTAGCGATAGATAAGATAATAGATCTAGCGCTCAAGATTAATGCTGATGCTATTCATCCTGGATACGGTTTCTTGTCAGAGAATCCAAGATTCGCTAGGGAATGCGAGAGAAATGGGATAATTTTCATAGGGCCAAAAAGTAGCGTGCTTGAGGTAACGGGAGATAAGCTTAGGGCTCGGGGCATAGTAGCTAAGGCTGAAGTACCGATAATCCCAGGGATTCTTAGACCCTTGAGGGATCCAGATGAGGCTGTGAAGATAGCTGATAAGTTGGGTTACCCAGTTGTTCTAAAGCCCGTTGATGGTGGTGGCGGTATTGGTATGAGGATTGCTAGGAATGCTCGTGAGCTAAGGAAAAAGTTTGATGAGGCTCGTTTAGAGGCATTTAAAGCTTTTGGATCAGATAAAATATATCTTGAGAGAGTTATATCTAGAGCTAAGCATATTGAGATGCAAATAATAGCTGATAACTATGGGAACTTGGTTTGGGTGGGGGAGAGAGAGTGCTCTATTCAGAGAAGGCATCAAAAAATGCTTGAGGAGACTCCCTCCCCAGCTTTAACGGATGAGAAGAGAGAGCTTCTTGGTGAATTAGCTATTAAAGTTGCTAGGGCGATTAATTATAATAATGTAGGTACAGTTGAATTCCTTTTTGACGGTAATAACTTTTATTTCCTGGAAGTTAATGCTAGGTTGCAGGTTGAGCACGGGATAACGGAGATTACTACGGGGATAGATCTAGTTCATCAACAATTTTTCATAGCTAGTGATAATGAAATTAAGTTAAGACAGAGGGATATTGAGAGACGTGGCTGGGCAATAGAAGTTAGGATTACTGCTGAGGATCCATTAGAGGACTTCGCTCCTTCACCTGGGAGGATTACTTATTATGAAGAACCAGGCGGCATGGGTATAAGAGTTGATAGTCACCTATATCCCGGGTACTACGTTCCACCGTACTATGACTCACTAGTCGCTAAGCTAATATCTTGGGGGCAGACTCGTGATGAGGCGGTAAGAAGAATGAAGAGAGGTTTATCTGAGTACGTTATTGGGGGAATTAGAACAACCATTCCCTTACTAAGAAAGATAATTAACAGTGAAGCGTTTATGGATGGCACATATACCACTACTTTCCTTCAGGAAAATTTAGAGAAATTTAAGAGAGAATTACTTGAGGAAGAGAATAAGAGGCTTGCAGCCTTAGTGGCATCAATGATAATCACTAATAATGTTGAGAAGATTGAACCTAAGATTAATAATAAGGCGAAGGCTAAACCTAAGCGCGATTTTAATGCTGGTTATGTTATACATCAGTTGAATAGATGGGCTAGAAAGCTAACTCCATGGAAGAAATCATCGTTCTATTATCTAGTTAGATGAGTATTCCTATAATAAGAAGAGGGATAACCGTGGGTGATAGAAAGATCAATAGTTTAATCAATGATCTCAGGGCAACTAAAAAGAAGCTGCTTGAGGGGGGCGGGGAAGAGAAAATTAAAGCTCAGCATGCGAAAGGGAAATTAACTGCGAGGGAGAGAATAAATCTGCTCGTAGATGAGAATAGTTTCACTGAAATCAACCCTTTCGTTAAGCATAGGGTAAATTGGTTTAACATGGATAAGAAAAGATATCCAGGAGATGGAGTAATCACCGGGTTCGCAAGGATCAATGGAAGACCCATATATCTTTATGCTCAAGACTTCACAGTTATTGGTGGTTCACTTGGAGAAATGCACGGTAAGAAAATAGCGCGAATCTATGATCTTGCGCTCAAGAATGGTATGCCAGTGATAGGTTTAATTGACTCTGGAGGAGCCAGAATACAAGAAGGAGTAATTAGCTTATCAGGTTACGGGGAGATATTTTATAGAAATGTCATGGCTTCCGGGGTTATACCTCAGATATCCGTGATTCTTGGACCATGTGCTGGGGGCGCAGTCTATTCACCAGCTTTAACGGATTTCATCATTGTTGTTGATAAGATATCTTACATGTTTGTTACTGGTCCTCAGGTAACTAAGGAGGCTACTGGATTAGAAACAACTTTCGATGAGCTTGGTGGTGCTAGAGTTCACGCTGAGAAAAGTGGGGTGGCGCATTTTTTAGCTGAATCTGAAGAGGAAGCTTTCATGCTTGTGCGTGAGTTACTTAGTTATCTCCCATCCAACAACATGGAGGATCCCCCTATAGTTGATACAAATGATCCAGCGGATCGTATGGATGAAGAGTTGAACAGCATTCTTCCTGATGACTCAAATAAGCCGTATGATGTGAGGGATATAATACTTAGAATTGTTGATAATGGCGAGCTCTTGGAGGTTCAGAGCTTGTTTGCTCCCAACGCTATCGTTGGATTCGCAAGACTTAATGGTAGGACTGTCGGGATAATAGCTAATCAACCAAATTACTTAGCTGGTGCACTAGATATTGATGCTTCTGATAAGATAGCGAGGTTCATTCGTTTTTGCGATGCATTCAATATTCCCCTTGTTACGTTTGTTGACACACCCGGATTCTTACCGGGAATTGATCAAGAGCATGGAGGCATAATTAGGCATGGCGCAAAGATACTTTACGCTTATAGTGAAGCAACGGTGCCGAAAGTTACTATTATTTTGAGGAAGGCGTATGGTGGAGCGTACATAGCTATGAGCTCGCTTCACTTAGGGACTGATTACGTTTTCGCTTGGCCAACTGCGGAGATAGCTGTTATGGGTCCTAGAGCTGCTGTTCGTATACTTTATAAGAGGGAGCTTGCTAGCGCTGATGATCCTGAGAGGTTTCTGAAGGATCAATCGAAGAAGTATGCTGATTTATTTGCGAATCCTTATATTGCTGCTGAAATGGGTTACGTGAATGATATAATAGAGCCGAGGGAGACTAGGCCTAAGATAATTAAGGTATTAGAGACTCTTGAGAATAAGAGAGAGAGTTTGCCTCCTAAGAAGCATGGTAACGTACCATTGTGAGTAGGAATGCTTATGGAGATTGGTAGGGTAGTACTATGGTTCAATGAAGTCACTTCAACTATGGATATAGCTCATCAATTAGCCCGCAAAGGTTTTCCTGAAGGAACAATTATAATCGCTAGAAAGCAGACTCATGGGAGGGGAAGAAATAATAGGGCTTGGAGCTCTCTAGAAGGAGGGCTATGGTTATCATTAATTATGAGACTGGAGAGCAGTGATAGGCTGGGTCTCTTACCTATTGTTTTCGCTGTAGCTGTTCACGATGCCTTAACTAGATATCATACTGGTTTCTGGATAAAGTGGCCTAACGATATATATTTTCGGGAGAGAAAGATAGCTGGTATATTGAGTGAAACTCGTTTTACTGGTTCCTTATTGGATTATGTTATCGTGGGTATTGGTGTGAACATAAATAATGTGATAGATGATTCATTGAGGGATAGGGCTGTGAGTTTAAGCGAGATACTTGAGCGAGAAGTCTCGTTAACATCATTTTTTGACGTGCTTGTTCAAAGTATGAATAAGTATTATAGTGTTTACCTGGATTCGCCTGAAAGTATTGTTAGAGAGTTTATGGAGAGAACTGAGATGATTGGGAAAAAGCTAACTTTGATATATCTTAACAATGTTATTAGCGGGATCAGTATAGGTATTAATGATTTTGGTGAATTAATTGTTAGGACTCCTAATGGATTACTGCGCGTTAATTATCTCGATGAGCTAGATAGAGTAGTGTTTAAGCGTGGTGAGTGAAGATAAAGCATATTGATGGTAAGTATAGGCTTATTATAGATAATTTAATTAAGGTAATTGAGGCTAGGAAAAATAGAGACGAGACGTTGACTATTGTGATTGATGGCAAGAAATATAGGATAAAAGCGGATAAGATAAGTGAAAACAAGTTCTATATAAGGGTTGGTGATGAGGAATTCACAATTACTTTTGATGCTGAAAGCAAGATGTACTTCATTAATGGGGAACCATACAATGTTAAGATAATCAAAGAGAAATCAACCAAGACAAGTAAATCCATAAGAATCCCATTTGTGAAACGGGGTAGTCATGAAGTATATTCGAACTGCGTGGTATCCCCGATCACTGGCAAGATAGTGAGTATACATGTTAATCCTGGAGATAAAGTCAATAAGGGGGATGTGATAGCAGTTATCGAGTCAATGAAGATTAGAAACGAGATATCTAGTGATAAAAGCGGTGTAGTTAAGAAGATATATTATGCTCCTGGGCAAGTGGTAAAGAAAGGTGAAAAAATTATTGAGCTAGAATGAATAATTATTCCTTGATTCTGATTATGATAAGTGTCTTCACCAATCTTCCTCTTCTTCCTCCTCTTCATCCCACTCTTCTTCCTCTTCCTCGTCCCACTCCTCTTCTTCTTCCCATTCCTCCTCTTCTTCCTCCTCTTCCCAGTCCTCTTCCTCGTCCTCCTCGTATGGTTCTCTATCAATAACTGGCATTCCAGCTTACCTTAGAAATTTTCTTTTTCATCAAAATCTTTTCCCGCTTGATTAGTTTTTAAATTTTTCTACGAATATATGTGGCCCTCTCTCATCAAGCAGATTTCTGATCGTTAATTGCTCTAGCTAGATCTATCATGAAATTTAATTACGCGTTAATGTATTAATTCTAAATATTGTGTTTTTTATTTGTGATATTAATTGTCATAGTTATTGAAGTGATGGTGTTTTTAATGATCCTTCTTCACCCTGAAATAATCATAACAATGGATCATGATGCCAGAGTATTGAAGAATTATTGGATTGGAATCGAGAACGGTGAAATTACCTATATAGGAAGAGAGAAACCTGCAGGAGGAGAGGAGGTAATAGAGCTTCCTAATAGAATAATTATCCCTGGTTTAATAGATTCGCATACCCACGTTGCAATGACCTTGCTTAGGGGCTTGAAAGATGATGCTGATTTAATGGATTGGTTACAGAACTATATCTTACCAATGGAAATGCGTTTGAAGCCCGATGACGTGTATTATGGAGCATTATACGGGATAGGTGAATTAATTTCCTCTGGAGTAACAACATTCATGGATATGTATTATCACGAGATCGAGATAGCTAAAGCTGTGGTTGATTCAGGAGTAAGAGCTGTACTTAGCTGGGGTAGCGCTGATGTATTCTTCCAGAGGAGTCCCGAGGAGGAATTTAAGATAGCTAAGAGATTCGAGCAGGACTTAAATGCATTAAAACGAAACAAAGGCGCTGAGGATAGATTATTCTATGCTTACGGCCCTCACTCACCGTATGGATGTACGCGGGAACTATTAGAGTTATTTAAAGATAAATCAAATGAAACCGGGACTAGAATCCATATACATCTAGCTGAAACAGAATCAGAATTTAAGGATATAAGAGAGAAAACCGGTAAGACACCGATCGAGTACCTGGATTCAATAGGATTCCTTAGCGATAAAGTAATGGCTGCACACGTTGTTTGGGTGGCTGAAAAAGAATTCAGCATACTTAGGGAAAGAGGCGTACACGTCCTCCATAACCCCATATCAAACCTAAAACTAGCTAGCGGTATAGCTCCCATCCCCAAGATGCTTGAGAACGGAATTAATGTCGCTTTAGCGACGGATGGTCCAGCAAGCAATAATCGGCTCGACATGTTTCGAGAAATGCATGTTGCAGCGATAATTCACAAGGGATTTACTAGGGACCCAAAAACTGTTCCAGCTAAAACTGTTCTCGAGATGGCTACTATAAGGGCTGCTAAAGCTTTAGGGCTTGATAAGTATATTGGTTCAATAGAGGTAGGTAAGAAAGCTGATCTAGTTGTGTTAAATTTAAGGAATGGTACGCAGGGAACACCGCTGCATGACCCATACTCAATGATAGTTTACTCGCTGGATAAGTCATTTGTTGAATCCGTGATGATTAATGGTGAATGGGTTTACTTTAACGGCGAGTACACAAAAATCGATATTGAGGAAACTAGGGAGAGAGTACAAAATATTAGAGAGAGATTAATGAGGGAAGCTGGAATAACCTAATCCTCCCTTAACTTATAACCACAAACGGGGCAATAACGCTCCCAACCCTCCAACTTATAACCGCACCTCGGACAATACCTTACAGCATGAAAACCTCTCTCCCTCTCCTCCTTACCAAAACCAGAGAAAGAAAAACCAACCAATGGAAGGAAAAAGAACAGGAAGAAGAAAGGGTAACCAAGCATCCATAATACTATCGAAACAAAAACTGAAACAATAAGAGTAATCAAACCAATCAAAACACCAATCACTCGCGCCATGCGAAACCACCACAATAACACTTTTAATAAGAAGAATCACACTAAAGATTATAAAAACACATTCTCAGCAACAAAAACAAACAGAAATAAACCAAAGTGAGAAAAAATGAAAATAACCGTATCCCTAATAAAAGCAGATGTAGGCGGCTGGCCAGGCCACTCCCGAGTCCACCCCAAACTAATCGAAAAAGCAAGAGAAAGCCTAGAAGAAGCAAAAAACAAAGGAATAATCATCGATTACTACGTCTTCAATGCAGGCGACGACCTACAACTATTAATGACACACACAAAGGGCGTCGATAACCCAGAAATACACGGATTAGCATGGGAAACATTCAAGAAAGCAACAGAAGTAGCAAAAGAACTAAAACTCTACGGAGCTGGACAAGACTTACTAAGCGAAGCATTCAGCGGAAACGTACGAGGAATGGGACCTGGCGTAGCAGAAATGGAATTCGAAGAAAGAAAAAGCGAACCAATAATAGTATTCGCAGCAGACAAAACAGAACCAGGAGCATTCAACCTACCAATGTTCAAAATATTCGCAGACCCATTCAACACAGCAGGACTAATAATCGACCCCACAATGCACCAGGGATTCAAATTCCACGTAATGGACGTATACGAAGGAAAACTAATCGAACTAAACTCCCCAGAAGAAATGTACGACATACTAGCACTAATAGGACAACCAGGAAGATACGTAATAAAATACGTATACTCAAAAAACCCAGAAATAGGAATAGCAGCAGCAATAAGCACCGAAAGACTAAACCTAATAGCAGGAAAATACATAGGAAAAGACGACCCCGTAGCAATAGTCAGAGCACAACACGGACTCCCAGCACTAGGAGAAGTACTCGAACCATTCACGTTTCCTCATATGGTTTCAGGCGCAATGAGAGGCAGCCATCATATGCCTATAATGCCAGTTCCATTGAAATATTCTCAATGTACTAGGTTTGACGGTCCACCTAGGCTCGTAGCACTAGGATTTCAGCTTGCTAATGGTAAGCTGATTGGTCCCGCTGATCTGTTTGATGATCCAGCATTCGACCGTGCGCGTAAGATAGCTAATGAGATATCCGATTATATGCGTCGTCACGGTCCATTTGAGCCTCATCGTTTGTCTGCTGAGGAAATGGAATACACTACGTTACCTATGGTGCTTAAGAAGCTTAAGGATCGTTGGAAGAAGATTGGCGCTGAGGCTAAGAAGGCTTGGGCTGCTGGTGAGCTTACAGATACCCATGATTAAACATTCTCTCGTTTTTATTTTTCTATTTTTTGTTTGGCTTTCCTCACTTTCTCTGATTTTAACCATAGTTTATTTTTGAAGTTTAGGAAAGCCCAGAATTTCAGAGCGTATCTTCCGAAGGTTCTTGCGCTCCAGCTTACTGAGATTCTGTCTGTCTTTGTGTGATAATTAACTCTTGAGATAATTACACTACAATTAATGTTTAGTATGTCTCGCAGTATCTGTGTTTCTCTCTCTATTAATTTAGGTACTGGTATTTTATCTTTAAGTGTCTCTGGTATTTCCGTGCTTCTTAAAGAAAAACTTTTTGTTCTTTTATTCCATTTCTTGTTTTTATTTGAGACTATTACTTGTTTTAATTGCTCTTTTAGATCTTGATCCGTTATTTCTATTGTTCTTAAGAAAGATATAACTGGCTTGAAATATTTCTTGCGTGTGTAAGAATTTTTTCTAATTGATAGTGATCCATCGCCGAGCCATTCTCCTCTGAACCAGTTTCTTATGTACTCTGTTTTCTCTAGGATCCATTTTGGGAATTCTGGGTTTGTTTTGGTTTTATTTCCTGGTACTGCTCCTGCAATGATCATGCTTCTTATTATTGGTGCGACTGTGTAGCGGTATTCTGTTTTATTTCTATGGATCTTTATGTATGGTTTAACATCACCAAATAATTTTAATATGTGATACTGTACGATTTTTAGGAAGCCTTTATCGCTTGTTGTTATGTTGAATTGTTCTTCTGGTTTTATTTTTATGTTTCCATCTGAACTCCATGCTCCTAGGAGGAATGCCATTTCTTTGCTTCTTATTTTTGGTGGTATTTTTGGGTTTCTTATTCCTCTTCCTCTGTTGTCTCCGATGTATTTTATTGGTTCTCTTGTTATTATTGATAGGATGTATCCTGTTCTGAATAATATTCTGTTTG
>JALWRR010000188.1 GCA_026993975.1 Promethearchaeati archaeon
ATATTAAGTTGCGTGATTTGCAATTAGTGTATGCGCCTTTTGAGAGTCCTGAGGGACGTGATTATTTCGCCGCTATGAATGCTGCTGCTAATTTTGCTTTTGCTAATAGACAGATGATTACTCATTTTACTAGGAAGGCTTTTGAAGAAGTGTTTGGTAGTGGAGTTGAGTTGCGTGTGGTTTATGATGTAGCGCATAATATCGGTAAGATTGAGGAGCATGTTGTGGATGGGGTAACTATGAAATTGATTGTTCATAGGAAGGGTGCTACTAGGGGTTTTGCACCCGGAAGACCTGAGATTCCAGCTGATTATAGGCAGATTGGGCAGCCTATTCTCGTTGGTGGTAATATGCTGCAGGGTAGCTATATCTTACTAGGTACTCAGAGAGCTATGGAGGAGGTTTTCGGTTCTACGGTTCATGGTGCTGGTAGGGTGCTAAGTAGAGCTGCTGCTAAGAGGAGGTTTTGGGGAGGGAATGTTAAGAAGTGGCTGGCTGAGAAGGGTATTAAGGTTGATGCTGTTAGTAAGGCTGTTCTTGCTGAGGAGGCTCCTCAGGCCTATAAGGATCTTGATGAGGTTGTTAATGCTGCTGTTGGTGCTGGTATTGCTCGTAAAGCTGTTAAGATGAGGCCGCTTATTGTCTGGAAGGGATAAGTCCTCTTTTTCTTTTTGTTTTTGCTTAGTGGTGTTTTTTATGAGAGTTATTCTTGCTTCTTCCTCGCCTCGCAGGATAGAGTTGTTGAAGCGTTTTGTTCCTGGTTTGGAGGTTGTTAAGCCCTTGTGGGAGACTAGAATTATTTCTAGTGATCCCGCAGAGGTTGCTTATTTGACTGCTCTTGAGAAAGCTAGGGCTGTGGCTGGGAGGTTTACTGAGGGTGTAGTGATTGGGGCTGATACGATCGTTGTGGTTGATGGGGATATTCTAGGTAAGCCTAGGGATGCCTCTGTTGCGAGGGATTATTTGAGGAGGCTTAGTGGTTGTGTTCATAGGGTTATTACTGGTTTAGCTGTTATTGATGCTTCATCTGGTAAGGAGGTTTATGATTATGAGGTTACTGAGGTTAAGTTTAGGGAGTTGAGTGATGAGGAGATTGATCTCTATATTGCTTCTGGTGAACCATTTGATAAAGCTGGTGCTTATGGTATTCAAGGTCTTGGAGGTTTATTTGTTGAGTGGATTAGGGGGGATTTCTATAATGTTGTTGGGTTGCCTTTGTTGAAGCTTTACTTGCTTTTAAGGAGATTTGGTATTGATTTATTAAAGCTGGCTGTTGGATCCAGGGGCTAAGTATTGTGATAGTAAGAATTTTTATTTGCAGTTATACTGCGTATTATTATTTAAATTATTTGCAGTGAGAGTGCAAATATTATGGAGGAGTATAACCCCTGGTGGTTTGGTGAGGGTGATCCCAGGTATGAGGAGTGGAGTAGTTTTAGTGTTAAGTGGGTTCCCGAGATTATTTATGATTTCGAGGTTAAGCCTTTCTCCCTGAATTTTATTATTGGTCCTAGGCAGATCGGTAAGACTACTGCTATAGTTCTGTTTATTCATAAAGTATTATTAAGGAGGTTTAAGCCAGAGGCTATCTTTTATTATTCGTGTGATGAGTTATCTGATTACAGGGAGCTTGGGGAGGTGATTGATGATTACATAGATTTCCGGGAGTCTAGGGGTATTAGTTCCTCGGTTATTTTTCTAGATGAAATCACTTTTGTTGAGGATTGGTGGAGAGCTATTAAATCCAGGATTGATTCAAAAGTATTTAGTAATGATGTATTATTTATTTCTGGATCAGCTAGTGTTGAGTTGGTTGCGGGTAAAGAGCGTTTTCCTGGGAGGAGAGGGGAGGGGAAGGATTACTATATTCTCCCAATGAGCTTTAGTGAGTACGCGAAAGTTATTCTCGGAGTCCCCGTCAAGACTTCTCCCATTAATCTAGATAATATCGATGCTATTATTCAATCTAACAAGGTCTTTAAAAAGAATTTAATAGATGGATTCGAGAAATATCTCGCTACAGGTGGTTTTCCACTAGCGATAAGAGAATTCTATGAGAGAGGCAGGATAATTAATGCTTACAGAACGTATATTGATTGGTTAAAGAGCGATATAGCTAAATCAAAGAGAAGTGAAAAATTAGTAAAAGAGATCATTTCTCTAATTATTAGAACGAGATTAAGCCCAGTAAGCTGGAACAGTGTAAGCAAGGAGGTTAGTGCATCCTCTCCAAACACGGTTAGGGAATACATAGAGTTCCTTGAAGATCTATTCATAGTAAAGGTACTTTCGTTTATTGATACGAATGGAAAGGTAATGCATAGGAAGAGAAAGAAAATACATATAACGGACCCCTTCTTGTACTCTGCATTAGCGAGATATGTAAGAGAGAAGGTCTACGAAGAGCAAGTAGTTGAATCAACAGTAATAAGTCACTTAGCTAGGCTATTCAATGTACATTACTGGCAGAACAAGAAAGAGATAGATGCAGTCGTTGTGAAGGATTCAAAACTCTACGGATTTGAAGTGAAATGGAGTTTTCATAGATATAGCGGTAGATACCCAATAAAGACAAAAATATTAAACAGGGAGGATATACCTCTCTTCCTAGCTAGCATAAAATGGCGAAACTAAGTTCCTCATCTATTTATCGAAAAATATTAAGTTTATAGAGACTTAAACAGTAAAAATATTAGGAAATAATAAGTTATAAACTAGCTAAGATTTTATCAAGCTTACTCTTCGCTCTACTCATAACATCCTCATAAATATTGTTCCCGTGAGAATCAATAGCTACAACTAATGGACCAAACTTATCCACTTCTAAAACCCAAAGAGCCTCCGGTACCCCTAGATCTAACCAATGAACCTCTTTTACTCTCTTTATAGCTGCAGCCGCTAACGCAGCAGTACCTCCTGTATAAGCACCATAGAATGCACCGAATTCCTGCATAGCTCTGGTTGTATTTGGCCCCATCCCGCCTTTACCTATGACAGCTCTCACCTTGAATGTTTTTATGAAATCTGGTTCTACTCCCTCCATTCTCCTGCTTGTTGTTGGTCCAGCAGCTACTACTTTCCACTCTCCATCTAGTTTCTTAACTACTGGTCCACAGTGATATACAGCTAATCCCTCAAAGTTTATAGGTATCTCATTGATTTTTCCTGCTTTAGCTAGGTCCAAGGCTCTTTTATGCGCGCTATCTCTAGCTGTGAAGATTATTCCAGAAATGTAAACTACATCACCAACCCTTAATTTCCTTACATCATTCTCCGATATAGGAGTCTCTAAATAATACTCCGTCATTATAACTTCACCCCATGACTAATAATCTCAGCTTCACCATTCTTACTAATCCTTAATATCCCACGTCTCATGGCCCAACACCCTATAGCGACACCCACTAGGAACGTTGCTGGATGCCTATGAGCCCACTCAATATTAACTCCCAAAGCATATGTTTTCCCTCCTAGACCCATAGGACCGATTCCCAGCGAATTAATTTTCTCCTTCAATTCATCTTCTATCTCAGCTATCTTCGGATCGGGATTCCTCTGATTTAAAGGCCTTAAGAGAGCTTTCTTAGCTAGGAACATGACTAAATCCTCTGTTCCTCCAACTCCAACACCAAAAATTACTGGTGGACAAGGGAGTGGACCGGCCTTAAAAGCAGCATCAAGGACAGCTTTCTTCATTCCCTTTATTCCCTCTACAGGAGGCACCGAGTATAGCTTAGCTACATAGCTTGATCCACCGCCCTTTGGCATAACAGTTATCTCCAACTCATCCCCGGGAACTAGATCAATATGTATTATTGGGATGTACCTACCAGTATTATCCCCAGTATTCTTGTGCGTCCAGGGATCAATCGCGTTCGGTCTTAACGGTACTTTTTCCGTAGCTTTCCTTACAGCTTGATTAAGTAACTCTATTAATTTAGATCGTATAGGGAAATCATCTCCTAACTTAACATAGAAACCTATGAGCCCCGTATCCTGGCACATGGGTATTGATCCCTTATCAGCCACCTCAACATTCTTTAGAATTGCCTCTAATTGAGCTTTCGCGGATTGCGATTCCTCAATACTAACTGATTTTTTTAACACATCTAATACATCATTAGGCAATCGAGTCTCTGTGACTCTCAGCAATTCCACTACAGAATCAATAATTCTTTGCTCTAAACTACTCATAAACTACACCCAATACTGATGCATTAAGAAAAAATATTCTTATCATTACTTTATTGCACTTTTTTAGTATTAAGGATGTTTCGACTTTATTTTTGGAAAAAAATAGTAATATGTGTTTCGTAAATAGGAAAAGAGATAAAAGAGATAGTATGTATGGCTCACAAAGAGCTATTTATCTGTATCTGAAACGTTTCTGTACTTCATCGAGCGTAGATATAGGAAAATCATTAACAGATACAGGCTTGATAAAACTAATGCTATAGGACCATACACTATATATGAGAAATCTATACCGAGAGTCCAAAGAACCCTTGGTAAAGCTAGGAACAATAGCATTAGAATTGCCCCTGGTGCTATACCAATTAATGAAAATACAAATGGTGACATAGTTATGAAGTCAACTACCATGCTTTCTTGAGAGAGATATAGTTTCTCCAGCGATCCATATATGAATAAGTAAGCAGTTATTATCCCACTAGTCACTATAACTATGCTAAGAGATAATATCTGAATAATCATGGCCATCCTATTATTCTTCATGAAATAGTGCCAAACAGGTATGCTGAAGATTAAGCTAGGTAATAATATGATGAAGAAATAGTAGAATGTAGGTACTATCAGAATACCTAAGATATTTATTACCCCAAGAGAATATAGGAGCCGCCTCCATAGAGAATAATCAACCAGCTTTGATGCTAGCTTATTACTAAACAGATCAAAGAGTTGCGCCCGATAGTAATAAACCCCCAACGCAACAATCAATAGAATCATTAAAGATATATATAACCAAGGAATGAGTGGATTTAGTGGATCAAAATAGTAATGAACCTCCAAGCCATCAGGGAAATAATCTCCATCGGTATCACTAGAAAGCGGATTAGTCCTATAAACCAGTACTTCCTCCCTGTCAGACAAGCCATCATGATCAGTGTCACTGCTCAATGGATCAGTCTTATATCTATATTCCATCAGATTAGTTAACCCATCACCATCAGAATCTATTCCAGAATCATTATACATTGGATTCAACCCATTACTCACCTCCCAGCCATCCGGCAAACCATCTCCATCCGTATCATTACTAGAAGGATTAGTACCAAGAATTCTCTCTGAAGAACTCGCGAGCCAATCCTTATCAGGATCTATGGTCAATAAGTTTAGAGTATTCTTATTCTCAATTGATTCACTTCCCCAAAAAGCTCTGAAACCAGATGACTTAATATCAATAGCGTAAAGATAATCCCCTTTCGATGCAATTATCTCTAGTTTATTATCTCCATCCAAATCCCCTAGCGCTAGTATATTACTATAATGTAATGGGTATTCCCAAACCATTGTATGCGTTTTTCCATTAAATGCCTTTATGGAATCCTTGTCACCAATAATGAATTCAAGCTTATCATCACCATTAACGTCACCGATAACTGGATTAGAGAAACTAGATTTTACGTAATATCTCCACTCAACTGCACCATTCCTGTTAATAACGTATATTGTGTTGTTTCCAGCAATAACTATCTCTGGTTCCCCATCCCCATCAATATCAGCGATAGCTGGGTATGTCATTGGCTTGAAAATCGTGTCATACGAGATAGGGTCTGCCCAAACCAAAGAATTACTCTTTATATCTATGAGAAATAGCGAGATTTGATTGCCTGCAAAGATTTCTGGGAAATTATCGTGGTTAAAATCGACTAAAGCATAAATTGTAAATCCAGTATAGAAACGGGAACTCAGGTTGAAGGAATAAAGAGTTGAACCATTCTTACCGTTGAACACAGATATAATTTTTTTCACCCATGATTCCTGTGCGGCAAAGATGATATCAGCGTATCCATCATTATTCATGTCATGAACCGCTAATACACCATAACTATAATCCCCAAGATCAATCTTCCATTGTACTGTTCCATTTTCCCCTTTGAGAACATATAAAGCTGAATGCTCAATCGAGAACGCAGCAAACAATACTTCGGGGTATCCATCATTATTAATATCGCTAATTACAATAGGAGAAAAAGATACTTCATCCCCTAATTCGGGAGATACGTAAAACTTCCATATTAATGATCCATTCTTACCGTTTAAAGCTCTAACGAAACCAGACTCTACACCAAAAATAACATCGGGATAACCATCATTATTAATATCCCCAATAGCTGGATCAGACTTAGATACACTGGAGCCGAGAGGAGAATACCATAATAAATCCCCATCTTTTCCATTCAATACATCCAATGAACCCCAGATGCCGCCAACGATAACGTCCTCACATCCATCCCTATTTAGATCCGCTAAGCGCAATATTGTTACTCCATAGCCTTGAACCCCAGTATCCTTGCTCCACATTAGTTCTAAATGTACTTCTTTGCTTGTCTGCTGCCCATAATTGCTTTGGAGATAAATACTTATGGGCAATAAGAGAAGTGCTATAAAAAGGATGGATAAGATGAATTTCCGTTTCACATTGGATCACTAAAATAAAATAATCAGAATAATTACATTCTATTATAATTGTGTAAAAATAATTATAAAAGTTACCTATAGAAAGTAGTGATTAAAGCGAATGAATTCCCTTTTCATTAGTAGTACCAAGTGTTCAAAAATTTGTGTTCATTAAGGATTACTGTTTTTCTCCTAAGGTACTGTTCACATATATCTATAAATGGGCAAGTTTTTGTACTTCCAATGGAGGCGTCTTCACTACATTTCGGTGAATTAAACATGCATTTCTCGCGCCCTAATTTCCATAAGAAATCATCGAGAATGAAAGGGGAGATATCAGCTATATTCGCTAGGAACCTATAAGCTCTCCTAGCGATTAATCTAAACACGATATCTAATTCCTTATCAGCCTCAATGCTCCAGGAAGTAAAATACTTTTCCATGGATCCTATTGGTTTAACTATACCTAACCTAACAGCTATTCTCATCAAGTGATTATCTACTGGTACATTAATATTTTCTCGATCCCTGATCTCTAATAATCCGCGTCTCTCCAGGAACTTAGCTAATAGGAAGGATTTCTTCTCAACTGGATCCGAATACGCTTTAAATATCTTTAGTCTATCGATGAATCCAGAGGCATCACTAGTATATAAGTATCCTCCACTTTCCTTGATTAAATTAGTGACCTTCCCGTCATACACCTTAATTAGTTTCCTAGCGAGATCCCTAATCAACAAGACTCTCGTATTTATATCACGCATAGTGCCATTCCCTGAGTTCACAGAGAACCATGATTTAAAAGTACTTATAGATAATTCAGATAGTTTATCTGGTGCGAAATTTTCTGGTTTTTCCAGAAACTTATTTATAGCTAAATGATAAAGCAAATCAGAACCAACTAAATGCAATCCATCAATATACCCCTCAAAAGGTTTCTCGTAAGTACCTGTTCTATGATCTATGCCAGTAATAAAAAAGAAGAATCTAGCTACATCCTCTTCATCATAGTTTTCAGGAGGGAAAAAATTGGAATCAGTGAACCTATCAACATAGATCTCTATATCCCTAAGTATCCTGGCAACCTCATTTAATTTCTCGTGATTAATTACGATCAACCAGATTTACCCTCCTTGCTCCTTCCAGAACTCCCAGGGAGAGAGATCCTTTAACTCATCAGCAAAATGGCATGCAACAAGAGCCCCATCAATCTTCCTTAGCTTTGGTTCCTTCTCCTTGCAAATATCTTTAGCGTACGGACATCTAGGCCAGAAAACACAGCCCTTAGGGGGATTCAATGGATTAACATATATCTCGGGCATCTCAATTAATCTCTTAGATTTAGGCGATTTAATATCTGGTAGAGCTCCTATTAAACCTTTTGTGTAAGGATGTATGGGGTGATGATAGATATTGCTTGTATTATTAATCTCAATTATTTTCCCGGCGTAAAGTATTGCGATCCGATGACTAATCTCGAATAGTCTTAGTAAGTTATGTGAGATTATTAATGCGGAGAATCCATATTTCTCGTGCAATTTTATAATTAGATCTGATAAATATGCTTGTAATGTAGGGTCAAGTCCAGTAAATGGTTCATCAGCAACAATTAGTTCTGGTTGAGTAGATATTGCGAGAGCTATTTTAACTCTCTGGCGAGTCCCCACGCTTAACTCATGAGGTAAACTAACTAGGACTCTAGTACCTAATCCAACATCAGAGAAAAGTTGCTTTGTTTCCTGTATCGCTTCATGGAATGGTTCATCCTTATGAAACTCGATCGCTTCAGATACCTGTAATCCAGTAAGCATTAATGGGTTAAATACATCGCTTGTCCCCTGCATTATAAGGGATATGTGGGATTGACGTATTTTCATCATTTCTTCTTCCGAGAGCTCTAAGAGATTCATTCCATTAAAAAGTATTTGGCCACGAATAATCCTAGCGCTAACTGGGAGTAACCGCATTATTGTTAAAGCTAAAGTTGTTTTACCTGAACCAGTCTCACCAGCAACACCAACTATCTCTCCCTTGTTTATATCTAGATTAATTCCCTGTAAGGCATGTACAACTCCCTCTTCAGTCATATAGTGAACGACTAAATCCCTAATTCTTAAAATCGGATCCAATATTCTCACCCTACGGATTAAATATTATACTAGCGTAACTAGAATTAAAAGATATGTATTAAGCACTGTAACGGTGAGTTGACAGTGTTATACTTAAATAGCCCAGTAATCTAACAGAAATCTCAAATGCAATTTTAATTGAAGGGGATAGAAATATGAGTTCAGGAAGTGATAAGAAAGCAATAATGGAGACTCCATTGCCGGAACCTTTAATGAGGACATTTAGAAGACAGGGTTACCAATTCGTTGGAAAGTTTGCAGCTTACAAACCATGCTACTACTTTAAAACAGCTTTAACAGAAAGAATAATGTGCTATAAATATTGGTTTTATGGTATACCTACTCATCGATGCATTCAGTGGACCCCATCTTTAGAGTGTAATCTCAACTGCTTGTTTTGCTGGAGGCTGCATAGAACTGATATAGGTTTACCACCATTCAAGGGAGATCCAAGCAAAATTGAATGGGATGACCCAGAAGAAATATTCAACAATGTTATAGAAGCCTACTACCGTGTCCTAAAGGGTTACGATCCAGCTTACAGAAAGAAAACGGATAAAGAGATGTGGATGGATGCGATGCAGGGACCAAAGCATCTCGCTACCTCGCTGGACGGAGAACCAACAATGTACCCATATATCGATGACCTAATGGAGTTAGGTAAAAATCATGGAATGAGCACATTTATTGTATCTAATGGGACTTTCCCAAAGCGCTTAGAGAAAATGCATACATTGCCAACCCAATTATACATAAGCGTTGTGGGACCAGACTATAAGACATGGGTAAAAGCAACAGCTCCAGCATGGGAGCCTAGAGAGCAGTGGAATAATTTAATGAAAACCCTCGAATTATTACCATCACTAACAACCAGAAAAGTCTTTAGAATAACTGCTGTTAAGGGATTAAACATGGTGAATCCTGAGGGATACGCTAAATTAATTGAAATTGCTGAACCAGATTTCGTAGAAGTTAAAGGTTACTCATGGTTAGGTAGGTCAAGGCAGAGGTTAACTAGAGATAACGTTCCAAGTATGAGTGATATCGAGGCTTTCGCGAGGGCTCTAGCTGATTTAACTGGGTATGTATATGAAGATAAGATAGAGAGGGCTCGCATTGCCTTGCTCTGGAACGGTAAGACGAATAAGTTGATTCATCCTCTAAAATACAAAAACACGAAGAGATAAGTGAATTAATCACTGCACTCTAACCATGGTAAACGCCTATTAATGAATCTTAATAAGGCATTGTAAGCGCCCTGCTTTTTTAGGAGAGTAATTCCCTCTCGGTAAGATTCAAGGACATTAAATTTTCTAAACGATGGATCCATCCTAATCTTTCCTAAAAACCTCTCTAGCTTGTTAATTAAGCTTCTCTCCGAGCGGGATCTCTTTGCAAGAAAAACAATTCGAGATCCCTTCAACCATGGGCCTGAAATCGCTTTATGCATGTACTCATTAATAAACTTTGATATATCCTTTGAATTCGCCCAGACGGGGGGCCCTTTTATCTCTTTAAATTCATTTAATTGCGTTTTACTGACCTCAATAAACAGAATCATGTACTTATCTGTATCAACTAGGTCAGTGGCAAATAGATATATATCTCTGATATTTCTAATGAACTTTCTAACGAGTTTTTCTACTCTTCTAGCTTGCCCCCAATATGTATCTGGAGGCACATCTTCGTTTTTTTCAAGTAGGATCATTATTATTTCTCGGTTTTTTATCTCTGATAACTGTTTAAGTTCTATTTCTCTGCAAGGAAAGAAGAACTTTATTGACGGATTATCGAGAAAAAGTTTCGAGGCTAGCTTTATTAGATAGAACGCTCTTGTTGATGTATTGGCGGTGACATTTCTATTTCTATCCACAGGATCTATTAGAATTATTTTTTTCTTGAATTCCTCGAATGCTTTCTCCCTATCCCAAGTACCTGTAAAATCTATAAAGATTCTCTTTTCTCTAGAAAAAGCTTTCAATGTACTTAGAAAAGAGCCAAAGTGAATTATTAATAGTTCACAAGCATATCCAGATAATCCCTGAGTCTTAATTTCAGCTCCATAAGTACCAATCCCCTTAAGAAATGATTTCAATAATCTAACTTCATCCATTAATTCAACACTGAGTTTTTCTTTGATGAATCTTGTATGGAGAGGTGTTCTATCAACAGCTGAAATTATCTCCCCAACACTAAAACCTGGCACAATATCGAAAGTGAATTCATCTACGTAAGCTCTTAAATAGGGGTGCTCGGCATATCTCTGCTCAAACCTGTAATTTAATCTTTCTCGTAATCTCCCAAGTATCTCCTCAACAATATATTCTTTAGAAACTTTTTTCCCTAGCAGAATAAATATATCGATATCTCTATCATTTGATAACCATGTATTATGAGCTATAGAACCATGTATCTCCACCGAGTAAGGCACATCTAGATCAGATAATGAATCCTCTACAGACTTCTTTACATTCTCGGCGAAAACTAATACATGTTTTTCTTCCTCCTTACTAGGGCGAATTTCACTAAGTACTCTACTTAGTACTCTGCATATCTCTGGGTTAATTCTTTTGCACTCACTCAGAGAAGGGATCATTTAGCCTTCACCAGTCTGGCGATTAAGTAACTTAAATTTCCGAATCCCTAACGTGGAGAGTATTCTATTCATTTCTTCCTATAGATAAGTAACCTCACATAAAAACGTATTGAATGATTTTTAATGTCAACATGATTTCTATTTCTCTTATCATGAAAATCTGTATTTAATAGGAAAAGAGATTAATCGCTTATTTTAACTAAAATCATTATATTATTGTTCAATAATGCGAATGCCCGCACTATTTCTGTCTTTTATTGACTTGGTCTATGGATAGGTTTTTAGGGGGCTCGGCTAGTAATACATATGTATGCTAACCGAAACAACC
>JALWRR010000189.1 GCA_026993975.1 Promethearchaeati archaeon
GCCAGATATTTAGTCTCATTTTATCTCAACGAGAAAAAATATTTAAAAGAAGTTGTTGGTGCTTATTTTGAATCAATATCACTATTAATTGTCTTGCTAATTACTGGAAAGAGATACAATAAGCTTCTTAATGACTTAATAAGAACGATTAGCGAATTATTATTAATTACAGAGAAGGAGCAGTCACAGGAAATATCAAGCATGGTTATGATATTAAGAATGATATTAAGTAGATTAATTAGGTTTTGGAGCGAGTATGGTGAAAGGAATTGAAAAAAGAAAAGAAATATATAGGAATATACTTGCTAGATGAAGAGAGTGTAGCTAAGAAAAGCTTTGTTAAACGGTTATATGGAGGCATAACATTATTAATATTAGTATTCTTATTCGTTAATTTCATTAGCTTTATTATAACTGTTTTATCTACACAAAAGTATCTAGATGTAATCGCTTATATGTCGAGTGAGACCTTCTTTCACTTTAAGGTCAACGCAACATTTATAGTGTACCTAGCTGTTTCTCTTATTCTTCTTTTATTAATTAGTTTTGTATATTTATTATTTAATAATCGAGTAGGGTTAGTTAAAGAGATAATGGGTTTTGGCAAGAAGTATATTATGACATTCTCTGAAGCGTTTTATATAGGTTTTCTAGTGAGTTTAATTCTAATCTTGATCGCTCCGCTGAAAACGCCTACCAATAGTGTTCCGCTACCAGTTGTATTGTACTTTGGTTTTACAGCCACTGTTTTCGCGCCATTTTTCGAAGAATCGATCTTTAGGTTGCTCTTTTTATTACTACCTATCGCTATAAAGGAAAAAATGAAATTTGGCGATGTAAAAACAATTGAGATATTGCTTAAAGGAAAAGATGAGATTGATAATTATGACCTCTTATTCATAATAATTAGTAGTCTCTCATTTGGCCTAGCGCATTTATGGGGTGGTTGGGAATTTAATAAACTATTTCAAGCATCTTTTCTCGGATTATTCTTAGCTTATGTAGCAATTCGAGGAGGAATAGCTTCTTCAATAGTTTTTCATTGGGCATGGAACACGTTAACAACGTTTATAGTTATAATACTCATATATGATTATGCTTATCAAGTAATGCTTCTCCTGATAATAAGTCTGCTATACTTCA
The DNA here is from genome assembly GCA_026993975.1 of Promethearchaeati archaeon. Classification (GTDB taxonomy): domain Archaea; phylum Asgardarchaeota; class Njordarchaeia; order Njordarchaeales; family Njordarchaeaceae; genus Njordarchaeum. The sequence continues at coordinate 1,144 of JALWRR010000189.1, forward strand.
TTATTTTGGGGTTAGGGATTTTAGGAGTTATAATATTTATAGCGAGGAATCTGGGTATTGATGTTTAGGGAGAGTTACTATGGCGATGTTATTTAGACCAAAACCAATACCAGCAAAGTACCGTGAACTCTACGAGAAGATAGTGACTGGATCTATAAGGCTTGATAATATTAGTAATATTTATCGTGGAATCTGGACAGGGGTTCTTCACATATTTGTTGTGACATCGGAGCAAGCTAATGAGTATAATATCGAGAGAGAGGCGCTTAAACCGTTGTTGCGTGGTAAAGATATTTTTCCTTATCGATATAAATGGAGTGAGAGATGGATAATTTATTCTAGTGGAGATGATTTTAGAGAGAAATTCCCTAACGCAATGCAATATTTATCGAAATTTAAGACGATTCTAGAGCGAAGAGGGGCAGTATGGGTATACAAGAGAAAATGGTGGGAGCTTGAGGATCCCCTGTCTCCTGAATTCTTCGAGGTAGAAAAATTGTTGTCCCCTTATATCTCAAGATTTAATTCGTTTGCCTACGAGGAAGGGAGATACTATGCACTAGACAGTACATGTATAATACGTTTTTGGAGAGATGCGGATGAGTTGACTACATATATCACTAAGTGGAATGAGATAAATAAAGATGCATTATCAGTAGAAACATATATTCGGAATTACGAGGATATTAGAAGCGAGTTAAAATTTGATACCGAGGCACTAATTTACCTACTGGGTCTTCTTAATTCGGATGTAAGCGAATTTATTTATAAGCTATACGCTCCGAGATTAACTAAGAGAGGATCAAGGCGTCCGAAAGGAAGATATTATCTATATATCCCCCCGCACATTAATGTTCTTCCTGTAAGAATTGGTGAAAAAGAATTAAGAATGGAGGTAATAAAGCGAGTTAAAGAGTTGATGAGAGAAGCTATGAAGTTGAATAATATAGAGGACAGTGATGAATATAGTGAAATTAAAAAAAGTATTGAGGAGTCACTAGCACTAAAACAAGCTGAGCTGAATGAGATAATTTATGAAATATACACGCTTAATGAGGCCGATAAATCATTGATTCAATCATACGTGATAAAAAAACGGTGAATCAGCTAGAATTATCTTCATCATTTATTATCAGAGCTCGAGACCTTCATCATGCCAATCCTTAGAGCCTGTTAAGTTAAAGTCGCTTTTAAGTTTTCTGAAAGCATAGAATGCCCGCACTATTTCTGTCTTTTATTGACTTGGTCTATGGATAGGTTTTTAGGGGGCTCGGCTAGTAATACATATGTATGCTAACCGAAACAACCCCCATGACAAAAGCCGAGCCCCCAATAAGTATATTGCCTGAAGAAAATAAAAATGATTACGTCGTCCCAGTATTCATGCTACAGAGGCCACTAAGTCTAGAGCAAGCTGTAGCGTTAGCTGATAGTTACAGCGAGCCGAAAATTATTGAGCGAGGCATAATCATCGGTTTCCTAGAGGAAGAGGTGGATGTGGAGACAGCTGTGAGCATTTTCAGCGCTCAAACAATCATACGTATCATGAAGGACGAGTTGCGTCGAGAGAAGGAGGCTCCTAAGCCAGAGAGGAAGAGGAGGTGGAGCCCGAAAACAACATGGGACAGAGTAGAGAAGACTGTGAACAAGATATTTCACCGCGAGATAGATGAGGAAGAGTTATTCAAGGCAATATTAAGCCTCGTGAGAGAGTTCTCTCAGATATATAGGGAGCCATATATTTATCGTGGGCGAGGACCAAAGCTTCGTTATGACCCTGTGATTGTCACAGCCCTCCTAATACTCAAGTTCGCGCTAGGCATAGGTAACGAAACA
>JALWRR010000190.1 GCA_026993975.1 Promethearchaeati archaeon
ATGTCGTGATGAGGCTCGTTACGCTTCTAACCTGACTTCTAGTCGTGTCTAATGGCTGTGAGGTGATGCCTATGAAATAGTGCGGGCATTCTACTTAATGGATTTTCGATTGTTTATCGAATGGAATAATAATGTTTAAATTTAATCTTCCAGAGAGACTCTTTATCTAAAGCAATATAGTTTGATCTATACGGAATAGAGTAATAGGGAGAGGTAAGTAAGATGCCTATCAGAGGAAAAGTTGTTAGGAGAGTTTTTGAGAAGTCACCTAAGGGGGATGTATATCAAGGCTTAGTTAGAAAAGTGAGATGGGGAAGAACATATGAATACAAGTTAATTCTAAGAGCTGCTTGGCCTGAACCAGATGTTTTAAGAAGAATACTAGATGAAATAAATCGATCACGCATAATTACTCCGAATTATATTGCCCAGAAATATAATATCAAGGTATCTACGGCTAAGAGATTGCTTGAGGCACTTAGAAAAAAAGGAGTTTTAAAACTTGATGAAGATGCATCAGACTCATCGCTTAAGATTTACGTTAAAGTTTGAGAGACGTCAAACAAGTTTATTTCCTTTTCTAGTTCCCTAATAAAGAGTTTTATCTTCTCAACCCTTTTTTCTGCGATTTTTCTTCCTACTTCGGTATTCATTAAACTAGGCAACTTTAATATCTTATCATAGAAATGCTGTAGGCTAGATTTCTTATCATGATTATAAATGCTAGTATATATGACTCGCTTCATGTAACCTCCATAAGCAAAGACTCTTGCTACTCCAATAAAACCAAGAGCATCAAGCTTATCAGCATCTTGTAGTATAGCTGACTCTAAGGATGATGGTTTATTACTAGTAGAGTAACTATGCTCTCGAATTGCTCGAACTATTAGATCTCTATCCTTATCCTCTTTAAGCAACTCCCTAGCGATGTTTGCGGATATTTCAGCATGATTAACCTTATTAACTCTAGAAAATCGCCCTACATCATGTAACAAGGCTGAAATCGCTAGAGTTCTAAGATCAGCCCCTAGGTTACATCCCATGATAATAGATAATTCAAAAACTCTAAAACTATGCTCAAGTTCATGCCCAGGTATCTCTTCACCATTATAGTTAATAGATATTAAAGCATTGATTAATAAGTTGGCCAGATAATTCTTTTCTGCAATGATCTCATCGATATTTCTGCAATACTTGGCTATCTTGGTAAAAGCAAGCTCTAGTCTCTTAACTATATTTTCATTCAGCACGTTAATTCATACCTCATTAGTAGATTCTCTTTCTCTTAGATGTGTCTTAACTGTGTTTAAGGCCACAAGAGATAAATCTGTTCCACATATTTTGCATGTTTTTGGTACATTCGTTATGGGGTATTCCTCACCACAGTTAGGGCATGTAACAATAGGTACGACAACTAATTCTAATCCCCTCCTATCAACAACGTACACTTTCTCGCCCTTAGATATCCTCCAGTTCATGGAGAATGCACGCCATATTTCACCCCCAATTTTTACTCTTCCATGCGGATTAATGTCCTCTATAGCTGTACCCACCTTCAACGGTATCTCAATATCCTTGGCTGGTCCTAGTTCACGGACAAGATACCAAGATAAGAGCATTAAACCAAAGATTATCGTGGAAGAGATTATTATCGCAAGGTTCCCTGAGGGATCTGCAAGAAAAGCGAATAGGGTGGGAATGACTACTATAGGAGAAAGAATTAACATTGATTTTATCTCTGTTCCCCCTAAAAATGCCCCTATCATGAGAAATACAGCGAATATTATTAACGTCAATATGATTGCTGTATCAAATGTTATTCCTCCGTATTGTCCTATGAAGATGGATAGAAAAAGCATCAGCAACATAATTGGGAAGAAAATCTTTATTAGCGCTTTAGCGGATGCTGGATCCATAACTATTGCTAAGGTGATAATTGCCATAAAGATTATTATTAAACCAAGTATCGCGTTTTGCAATATTACTCCTAAGCCAAAAATTAATAATAGTAGAAAAGCTATTAAGCCTAGTGTTCTAGCACCATTATTCAATTTTTCGCACCAATTATTTAATCAATTACTTGAAAAAATATAGTTCAAAAAGATAAATAAATTTAACACCAGTATGCGCATCTATTGAACTACGTGCTTTTCAATTGTGACTATAAGTTATTTTGGCGCTTCTTTAACTAGCATTTTTTAGTAGGTATTATACAGAGGAACTCCCAGTCTCCATCCCCAATATTTTTATACCAGTGCGGAACTTCTGGTGGAACAAATAGAACCGATCCTTCAGAAACCTCATATGTCTTATCTTCAATTCCAACAATACCTTTACCTTTCAAAACAAAAATTTCATGCTCATACCAATGAGAATGCTTAGGGATGGATCCTCCTTTCTTTACTATAAAGCGTCTCATAGCAAATCTAGGTGCTCCATCATCTGGAGTTATAAGCCATTGAATATATGCATCTTTCACGCCTTCCATTTCAACAGGCTTAATAGGGATTAAATCAATTTTTTTAACGACCTCTTTCATAACAGCATTACCTTAATTAAGTTAATTCATAATATTCAAGGCTATGTAGTAGAATCTCTAAGCTTTATAATTAATTATTTTTCTTTTTTAATAAATTCGTTATTCAAATGCTCATATCCTCAGGGAATTGCACTAAATTAATATAGGTGAAAAATGTTCAGAATTAAGTAATTTTTTAGATTAAGTACGGGTAATCAATATGCGAAGTAATTTTATTGCTCTTGCATTAATAGCGATACTTTTAATACCCATAGCATCAGTGAATTCAAGCACTCAAAATAGTTTTTCTCAAATCAACGAAAGAAGCATTACTTTAAACGCTGTAGGTATATCTTTCAGCAATATAACGAGCCCACCAGCTATGTTCGATCTCTTCAGCAATGGAACTAATTATATCTTATTAGTCACTAATAATACACTCCACTGCACAGAT
>JALWRR010000191.1 GCA_026993975.1 Promethearchaeati archaeon
TTTAAACCTAATTTAGTAACTATGAAGATCCCATACCCCTCGAAAGGCAATATGTAGCGATAATCTCTTATCGAGATGAGACTAACTGCGAGCAAAATTAGGCTAGATGCAAAGTAGGTCTCATCAGTGAATTGAAGAAGAAGGGAATATAGAGATTCTAATCCTAGGGATTCTATCAAGAAATACAAGTAATCGTTTGTTATAACTAAGAATATCGCCACCATAATCAATATTCCTGTGATCTTGAGTTTATCTGGGAACTTTCTCGCAAGCTCCATTATCTCATACATCAATATTACCATTAATATAGATACAATGATAATAGAACTAATTGATTCTCTAGGTAGAATCACTGTATAGTTATCGATGTTTAAAGCATATATTTTTCCGAAAAAGATATCAATGATAGCTATCGCTACTAGGATAATTGTAAATATCTTTATGTTTCTTGTCTTAGCATGTCTTAATGAATCAAAATAGATAATCAAAAAACCGATACCAACGTGAAATAACGTTATACCTAACTTAATCATTAGGCTAAATGCCCAATTCGAGGTATGTGCAAAAATCAATGCAATCTGCACCAGCGTATACACAATAGTGGATAATGAAAAAGCCACCAGCAAAATTAAAACAATGCTTTTGACCCTTTTGTAACTAAGGAAGCTAACATAAGTGAAGGATAATGCCCCTATCAGTAATGTGAAATAAGAGTAATATGGATTATAAGCAAGCTGGATCATTTCATTCAATCACCTAAGAAATTCAGATTAATGAAAACTTCTTAATGCTTCAAAGAGATCATGTAGATGAAACCTTCTTTGAATCTGGAATAGCCTCTCACTTCTTTTCAGGAATATCATTATTAGGGAAAAACGCTTGGATCTCCGTATTATAGATGTAGAATAATTATTCTTCTCTCGTAGTCCATTTTCTTTCCCATAATAGTTCATTGCTTGAGAATTAATTGCTTGCAGCAACATTCCGCTTAGCCTGAAATTAATCTGGTTAAGAGTAATGCAGTAAGGACTAACTGCTTTTTAGAAAAATGGATAGGAAAGAGTATTAAATTTTTCTCACAAAAATTAGAAAAAGAGAAAGCTATCGTTCACGCTTACCAGCTATGAATTCCTCGACCCACTGCTTAGCTATATAATCTGGTACTTGCTTCGGCGGATGCTTGAATGCGTACGCGGATACACTAATTAATGGCCCTGCTATACCTCTATCAAGCGCTATTTTTAATGCTCTAACAACATCTATTACTACACCTGCGCTATTTGGACTATCTGTAACCTGGAGCTTAGCTTCGATTATTACTGGGAATCCACCAAACTTTTCGCCCTCAAGATATATGTATGCGATCTTTCTGTCACCTAGGAAAGGAACGTAATCACTAGGCCCGATTCTAGTAGGAATTTCCTCCCCGACCAAACTTGTTACAGCTTCTGTCTTACTAATTCTCTTGAATTTAAGTCTCTCCTCTACAGTCATATTTAGGAAATCAGTATTACCGCCGATGTTTAGCTGGTATGTTTTCTTTGGTCTGATTCCTCGATCTAGCATTAATTGGACAAGAGTTCTATGAAGTATTGTTGCTCCTAACTGTGATTTAACATCGTCTCCAGCGATAGGTACGCCAGCGTCTTCAAATTTCTTAGCCCATTCTGGATCACTAGCGATGAATTCTGGAATAGCATTTAGAAATGCTGTTTTTGAATCTAAGGCAGCCCTAGCATAAGCTCTTGTAGCATTATAGCTTCCTACTGGAAGGAAATTTATTAATACATCTGCTTCAGTCTCCCTTAATACGTCAGCTACGTTTACTGGTTCGATCTCATTCGGGTCGTAAGGGCTGAATGCTTCTGTCATATGGGGGGCAACACCATCAAGTATAGGGCCTGGTAGAACTTTTACTCCTAATCTAGGGACCTCAGCGAATTTTGGAACAGCATTATTACCCGCAAAAATCGCTTCACTAAGATCTAAACCGATCTTTCTAGAATCTGCTTCAAATGCAGCTACGAACTCAATATCTCTTACGTGGTAATCTCCAAATCTCACATGCATTAATCCAGGGACGAACTCATCGTCCTTGGCGTCCTTATAATAGTAGACTCCTTGGATTAGTGCGGATGCACAGTTACCTAGCCCCGCAATAGCAACCCGAATTTTATCCGCCATTCTTATCACCTTTTCAAACTAATTGAAAGAATTTTAGATAAAAGGGTTTTTATTATGTAAAAATGAGATGCATAACAATTAAGCCCAGATATATTCAGTAATATAGATTTAGATGGATACTCTTTAAAAATTTTTCTTGTAAAGGCAGTATTTTGCACCCATATTTAACCTTAAATAATCTTTCCTAGTGGTAATATCTGTCTTTTTGCGCTCTGCTATTTGGCATTAGCAACAATATTTATTCTGCTATCATTTCTAAGTGGTGTCAAACCGATTATTGAATCATAAGCCTCAATTACCTTCCATCCAGCTCTATTTAATAGAGAGGCTATCTCGCCTATACTATATATTCGAATCTCTAACTTAGCAACGCTAGAGAACACCCAGTTATCTCCATTCTTCTCATAAAACCTCCAAATATCTTTGATTAATGATGATAATGGATCGTATTCAGCGAAATGAAGAATTAATAAATCATTAAACTCAGTATAGCTAGTTGGATAAAAATCATTTATCAAGCTTTCTTTGGATACTGTGTCACCAATTATTAATAACGCATCGTTTCTCGAAAAATGCCTTACCGCTCTAAATATTTTCAGATCTGTCTCCTCTCCAAAGTAACCTATACTAGTCCAAATGCTTAGAACCGCATCGAATTTATCGTATTCTCTTAAGTATTCAGATAATCTCCTTACGTCCCCAGTGATAAATTTCGTCAGAGAAGATACTCCCATCTCATCAGCTTTTTTCCTAGCGTATTCTATGAATAGTGGTGAAAAATCGATACCCACCACTTCATATCCTGCTTTAGCTAGATAAACTGCGTGCCTACCGATTCCACACATTAAATCTAGTATTTTGCCTTCATAAATATTATGACTCTCTAATATCTTCTTAATCCATTTAGCCTCTTCTAACCCCTGATCCCACCTATGTAGCATTACCTTAAGAAAGATCTTTGAGTTATCGATAAAGAACTTCTCAACACTACTCATTCCAACCCCTCAGAGCGAAACTATTAAAGCAATATTAGTGGTTAGCTGAGATAATATATCATTTATTCCGAAAACACATCTTTTGATAAAGATTAATATATTGTGATTACTATTCTTATTTTGGTATTGATTTGAATTATTTTTAGATAAATATGTGGTCGTTATGATTTACTATATAGCGTTGCTAGATAAGGAATACAATAGCATTTGGCATTATCTTAATCCAAAGATACCTCCCCAATTATATGGGAGGTTAGATACAGTGGGTTTTGATTCATTAATAAGCATGCTTTCTGCTTTTTCTATGCTTGGAGCAGAGTTATTTAAAGAACCATTAACTAGCATTGAGTATAATACGTTTAGGATATCTTACTATAGGATTCCAATTGACGAGGGGGATAGAATACTAAGCGTTGTTGTAACTGATAAGAATGAGGATATAAATAGGGTTAAAAAGCTAATTGAAAAGCTAGTGAATATGCATTCAAATCTAATACGAAAAAGAAAAACTACTACGTTAAATAAGACAGTTTATGATAATGATACAAAAGTATTTTTAGAGAGTTTTAGAATACTCCAGGAAAAAACCGGATTAAGTTATTTCAAGAGAATTTTGTATAAGTATAGATCATTAATATTCAGCTCAATAACATTTTTTGTGTTAGCGATAGCTCTCCTCAACACATATTATAAGGGATTATCGTTAATCGTATTATCCCTTGCTGGAGGATTAATAGTGGCGATTCAGCTCGTGAATTTATTGTTAAAGAAAGTTATTAGGAGGGGGAGATACTATAGATTAGTCTCTTAGATCAATTGTATCTTGTAAATCTGGACCTGTACTTATAATTTTAACTGGTACCCCCACTTTCCTTTCAATATTCTTTATGAACATTATAGCCTCGTCAGAGAGTTTATCAAAATCTCTAACTCCCGCTACTTCAGGAAAAACCTTATCCAGCTTTGTAATAGCTAGCATAGTGGCACTATTCAACATAACAGCCCTTTTAGCGAGCTCATAATTAAAAGGCGCAGCCCTTCTTTTTCTACCAGTAACTGTAGCTATCTCAAACCAGCCTCGTTTCTTGGCCTCTTCCTCACTTAATTCTCCCGGTAAGGGACCAGCACCAACTCTCGTGACGTATGCTTTAAATACTACTAGTACGTCTTTAACGAACTTTGGTCCTAATCCGACATCCGAACATATTGCTGAAGCAGTAACATCTTTGCTAGTGACATAGGGATATGTTCCATGGTAAAGCGATAAGAAAGTTCCCTGAGTCCCTTCAATTAATACTTTTTCATCGTTTTCAATAGCTTCATGGATTTCCCCAGGTACATCTGTTAGAAAATCCTTTAAAACATCTATATCTCTAGCTATTTTCAATATTCTTAAAGCTCTATCAGCGTTTGCTGGACCACATCCCGTTCCAGTTGTTCCTAATCTACCTTTAAGATCCTTTTTTTGATCCCTTTCAATATGCGTCTCTTCGATTATTCCCGCTTGATAATCAATTCCTACTCTTCGAGGATTAATATTAGTTTCAGAAATCTCTTTTAGAAGTACCTTTGGATTTATTAATACTCCGGGTCCAAGTAATAATCTGGCTTTCTCATGAATAAATCCACTTGGTAATTGTCTTAATTTATATGATTTTCCATTGAAAACAACTGTATGTCCAGCGTTTGGTCCAACACCACCTCTAGCAACTATCTTTGGTTTGTCTCTAAAAGCCAAGTAAGAAACTATCTTTCCTTTTCCTTCATCACCAAAGAATCCTCCAACTACAACTAACGCGCACAATATCATCACCAGCAATATAACTTCTATAAAAATAATTTAAAGATTAATTAAAGCATTGGATCCTTTAGATGAAGCTGGATATTCTCGGTATTCTCCAATCTATACCTATGGTCATTCCTGGGGATAGCTTAGGTATAAATGGGAACCGCCTCTTATGCTCTGCATTGAATACTCGTTTTAAAATACTCTTGATTAATTCTGTGTTGACTCCTTCGATTTCAAGCACCTTATCTATGCTTTTTCTTAATTCTATTAATGCATACAAGATTGCATCTATTGTTTCATAATCAACTCCTAATTCCTCCTCGGCTTTTTGACCAGGCCATAATCTCGGACTACTCGGTTTTTTCACTATGTTTTCAGGAAGATTAAGATGCTTTCCTACAATTCGCACTTGCGTCTTGTATAAATCACCGATCGGGAGTATATCAACTCCACCGTCACCATATTTTGTGTAGTAGCCCAGCAATAACTCGCTCTTATCCCCAGAACCCACAACTAAACCGTTCATAGAGTTAGCTAGAGCATAAAGAATTATCATCCTCGTTCTAGCAACCACGTTGCCGTAAGCTAATCTATTTAAATCTATACCCGCATCATGAACACTAGCCTTTATTTCACTGGCTATATCGCTAATTTCTAGAACCAGGGGTTTAACTCCGAACATGTTAGCTAGATTCTCTGCATCCCTAACATCTTCATTTGGTGTTAATCCCTCATGCGGAAGAATGACTGCTTTCACCCTATCTTTACCTAGAGCTTTCACAAGTAATGCGAATGTGACTGATGAATCTATCCCACCACTTATACCTATTATCCCAGTACTAGCTCCCGTTTTATCGAAATATTGACGTATAGCTTCTATTATTCTCTCTATGGCGAATTCAACGTTTATTTGCTTAACCTTACTTTTTAATTCTTGAATATTGAGCATATTATTATACCTCATTAAGAATTTTCATTTAAGAAAAAGGTGAGTAAATTGCAAATAAGAGTTATTCTCTCCCAATTAAATAGTGAATTAGGTGATAAGGAAAGCAACATTGCTAAGATTAAGAGAGTATTAGAGGAGCACGTTAATAAGGATGAGTACACCCTTGTCTTGTTCCCAGAAATGTATTTAACTGGGTACATGGTTAAGGAAATGGTTTTTAAACTAGCGGAGGAGATACCGGGACCAAGCACAATAAAGATTCAGCAACTTCTCCAAGATTATCCTAAGACCATTATAGCTATTGGTATGCCAGAATTAAGCATATATCCACGGGGCGTTATCTATAATAGTTATGTGTTCATTTCCAGTAGAGGCGTAGAGGAGATCTATAGGAAGAGGCACTTCCCAACATTTGGAGTATTTGATGAACATAGGTATTTTAAACCAGGCCCAATTATTCCACCAGATCTAATCGAGTTTAATGGCTTTAGAATAGGTTCGCAGATATGTTATGATACCTTCTTCCCAGAAATAGTTAGAGCTCTATCTCTACTGGGAGCAGATTTAGTTGCTATACCGTCAGCTGCACCGACCGCTTCAAGACCACTTTGGCCAAAAATACTTTATTCTAGAGCCGTTGAGAATACTGTTTTTATAGCCTACATAAATACTGTTGGGTATCAGGATGATTTAGAGTTCTTCGGAGAAAGCCGTTTAATTGATCCTTTAGGGAAAGATATTGTTAAAGCTAGGGCTTATAGAGAGGATATAGTTAGCTCTATTATAGATCTAGAAACAATTATTAAAGCTCGATCTATTCGACCTGTCCAAAAAGATATAGACTACGGAGACATATTAATGCTTTTCAATGCATACGAGGAACACTTCAGCTAATTCCAGAATTATTTTACTCGTGCTGAACAGCTAGATATATAGGCTCCCAAAGATATGTCGAAACATACTAGAATAAAATTTAAAATAGTCCTTAAAAATTATTATATTTAAATTGGATTCATTCAAATATCTCTGTGCTTTTTCTAAGAAAAATTAAATATTAAAGATTATATTGGAGGGGATTTGATATGAGTGAGGAGAGGAGTAGTGCAGAAATAGATATTATTTTAAAGCGCATCAAAGAGCTTGAATCCGAGATCGAGAAGCTTAGGAAAGCTGGAGTGAGTAGAGAAGAGAAAGAGAAACTGCTTCAACAGCTTAAAGCATGGGTGTCAGCTTCAAAGGAAGCAAATATAATTAATATTAGGATTGCTACAACAGCTAGAGGAGCTATCTATAGGTTGAAGCGGGGGGTCTGGGCCACACTAAATAGATTGCACAAGAAGTATGGGAATCAATTCGATATGGAGAAAAGTAAAAACAATTGGGGTAGGATTGCTACATTAATTGTCAAGAAAGTAAATGAGGCTAATCTATCAGAATATCCAACGAAAATTATTATGACTTACGACATTATACAAGAGGATAATAAGTACGTTTTCAGACCTAAGGAAGCTAGGATACTAGTTTTTGAACCAGCTGGACATCTATTAATTACAATGGAGGAAGCTGAGAAAGAAGAGGTTAGCGAGGAAGCTCTTAAAATGGAGGAAGAAAAAATAGAGGAGGAATAAAAATCTTAACTCTCTAGTTTCTAGTTTAATCTATTTTTCTGAGATATCTGGGACGAACTTGTATGTGTATCTTATTATTCCTGATTCACTTTCCTCAAACGCTTTTCTTATAGCTAATCTAACTCTCATTCCAACATGCATTTCATCTGCACTTACATCACTTACCTGCGCCACCAATCTTGTTCCATCATCCAGCTCTATTAACCCTAGAATATATGGAGCATATTTAGCGAATTCTTCTGTTGGATACCTTACTACTGACCAACTTAGGATTCTCCCTTTCTCACTTAACTCGTATTCCTCCATGTTTCTAGATCCACACTTTAAACATACCTTTCTAGGAGGAAAATACTTTGCACCACAATCCCTGCATACAGTCCCCTTAGGTCTTAAATAAATATGCTTATTCCTCCAATATTCAGGAACCATTTCCCTAGACATTATCACCCACCATCATTTCTTTCTTAATATATTGATAACAGATAATTCTCCTAATCCCGAGAGGGATAAAGCTAAGCCAGTTCTAGCGTTATCAAGCTGGTTCTTATCAGCTTGATTTAATAATTGAGCTGCTATTTCAGCAACTTGATAAATACCAGTAGCTCCAATAGGATCGCCTCTCGCTTTCAGTCCTCCAAAAGTATTGATTGGCTTCTCACTACTTAAATCTCCGAATTTATCTCCAATTAATTTATGCCCAGTTCCTTTATCAGCAAAACTTAATGCCTCTAACTCAAGTACACCCATTATTGTACTTACATCATGCAACTCGATGAAATCAATATCATCGTGAGTTAATTTCGCTTGAGCATATGCTGATTGAACTGCTGAATATACTGACTCAAGCCATAATGGATCATCTCGTTCAAAGAATCTAAATCTATCAGAAGCAGCGCTGGAAGCAATAATTTCCGCTTCTCCCGATGAATTTGAAAGCAATAATGCTGCAGCTCCATCTGCTGGAGCAGTTACCTCGAATAAATGCAATGGATCAGCGACATATGGAGATTTCTTAACTGTTTCTATTGTTATTGCTCGTGGAAATTGAGCGTGCTTGGCATTAACAGCATTACCATGAGATATAACTGCTAGATTCATTATGTTATCATGCTCTGCCTTGTATCTATCTAGATAAAGTCTTAATAAAATTGCTTCTAAGGCTTCTAATGTAGCACCAATGGCGGATAAATATTGCCTATCAATCATTAGAGCTCTTGCAGTATATACTGCTGATGGTAACGCATCAGACATCTTCTCTACTCCACATACAAGAATATTGTTTGCTTCTCCAGCTTTTAACTCAACAAAAGCTTGATGTATTGCCATTCCTCCACTAGCTCCTCCAGCCTCTATTCTAACTGCTGTTTTATTTAGAACTCCTAGAGAATCAGCTATCAATGCACCTAGATGACCTTTTCGGTTTAGATATTCCCCTAGGGCGTTCGCTACTATTATTTTATCGATATTTTTTAAGGATACACCAGCCATATCTACTGCTTCTAGGCATGCATCAACTGCTAGTTCTTCTAGACTCGAATTCCAATGTTCCTTTACCTTAGTAAAACCGTAGCCTGCAACATAAACTGGCATTTTTAAACCATCATTAAAAGCTAATGTGAAAAGCGATTAAAGATGATAAAATAATTTTCTATTTAACTAATCGGTTTTAGCACGCAATGGATATATAAAACATTGTGTATAGATTCCCGCTTTTTAATTTTTCAGAGAAATTATTCTTATAGCTTGCTTAGAACACTTGCTATCTTCTTATACAAGAAAATTACTTTAGCTCTCTCTAATCCCTTTGACGCATTATATAGATCATCAAGTATTCTTAAAGCTCTCACCAAATGTAACTTAGCTTGTTTAATATTCTTTTGCTCTATGTATTTGAGAGCTATCTTATACTCAGTCATTGCTTGCGTTATCTTGTTAGATTCATTTGCCATTAGCGATACCTTACTTATTTAAATGCAGTAAGAATAATTATTTTACTCAAGAATATATAATGAAATAGTATTAATAATTTTTAAAACAATTAATAAAAAATTACTGATCATCAGAAATGAGAAGAATTTAAAGAAGATTGTACTTCTCTATAAACGGTTCGTAAGCTTTCCTATATATCTCTGAACTCTTTAGTTTGGGTATGTTCCTTACATATTTCATTTTGTCACCAATGGTATCTTCACCTTTTAATTTAGCCCACTCTTCTAGTGATAGTGAGTACTTCTTCTGGATGTAATCCCTATATATGTCTGAGAATATATTGAATGCACAGAATGGTATTATCCTACCATCTGGTGCGAGGTAATGTATGTTGCATCTCTCCACTCTCCCTATATCATAGTTATATAGATCCATGAAATGCATCATTCCGAGGAATAATGCTTTGTAATGGAAATCTCCCAGTGAGTGATAATCTCTCTTTAATATAATCTTTAGCAATAATCTTCTTATCTTCAAGTGTTTTGGAGCTTTTCTCGTATCTATGAACTTTCTTAAGTTCCATGCTACACTTAGTAAAACTCTCCACTTACTTTTACCATTCCTTAGTTCTTCAGCTTTCTTACCAAAGAACGCCCATAATCCCTCTACATCAACGAAATCCGTTATGGGAACAAACTTCTTAATTACTCTCTTCCCATTTACTTTCTCGAAAATCGGTATTACATATGTAGCCATCCCGCATGCCGGATTATTTGTCATCTTGATAACTGGTTTACCACCTAGAGCCTCTACGAAATCACTAAAGTTATATGTCCATGGAACTGGATACCAAGCATCTCTAGGAATATCTCCCTCTGTTTGCTCCTCAATTAGCTTGATCACTTCAGGAATTGTTATTCTTATCTTTTGTCTCTCACTCCTAGGTACACTCCCAGTTATAGATACTGGCTGGAAATTAACGCCCCTAACAACATCAAGATGATACGCAGCAAATCTAACAATATCACCTAACTCATTAGTATTAAAGCCTTTAATCACCACTGGTACTAGAACTGCACTTGTCATATTACCTAATCTAAATGCTTCTAATGTATATGGTATCTCCCAGTGATTCTTAACATTCGTCTTAGGTGAAATTCCATCAAAACTGAGATAGACTGTATTTACTCCCGCTTCCCTAAGTTCTCTAACATATTTCGCTGCTTCTTCAGGCCCTTTCTCTACAAAAATTCTAGCAAATTTGATTCCATTAGTATTTAATTGCACATGAGTTATGCCCTCCTCCCTAAGCATCTTAATTATATCAACTAGATCCTCTCTAAGAGTTGGTTCACCGCCAGTCAATTGTACTGCATTAGGTTTGAAGGGTCCCTGCTTTCTAAGTGTTCTAACCATTTCTCTTATCTGTTCCAGAGTAGGTTCATAGACAAAACCAGCTTTCTCTGCATAGAAGAAACAATACCAACAAGATAAATCACACCTGTTAGTGAGAACAATGTTTGCTAGTGCTGTTTGATTCTTATGAAGTGGACACATACCGCAATTGAAGGGGCATGGTCCTATGGTTTCTATATTAACATTCTCTATTTTTGTAGCTGGTGCTTCGAATTGTAATGCTTTGTAAAATAAATCAGCGTCGCCCCAATATAATTCTTCTATCTCACCATGCTCAGGACAAACTCTTCTGATCCATATTTTCTTGTCTCTCTCGAAAACTACTGCTGGTAGTATTCTATAATCCTCTGGACATACGGATCTAGTCCAGAATACTAGTTTTTCATTTTCTCTAAGTTCTGGCTTAGGGCCACCTGTTAGAGGTATCTCTCGATTCGCTATTTTTAGAATTTTTTTCTCTTTTAGTAGAACTGCCAAAATCAATCCCTCCGTACTAGAAGAATTTATCTTTATGCATCTTTACTTTAATGATTATCACTAATGCATATATAAATCTATCGAAAAAATAGAAGACGGTCGGAGTTTTTTTAATCGCATATAATTATACGACTAGTTATGTTTTTTAGGGGGCCTAAGGCCAATTATTTAGCAAGGGCTACCTAAGGCG
>JALWRR010000192.1 GCA_026993975.1 Promethearchaeati archaeon
CATATAGAGGTAAACCTCAATCTTAGTGACAGAGCTATCAACAGTAAACGAGTGCCTCTGACTATCATAGCCCTGATTAACAGTCCCAGTAAATGTCTGAGATGTCGTATCTCTTGTTATCTCTATCTCGGTTTTTATTATTGTTGTACCTATCTGCTTATTTATTATTTCTTTATTTTTATTTATTATCCCTACTGATTGCGCTTTTGTTGCATATAACATTGGCGCTGTTGCGAGAATCAATAAAATTGCAAGAACAATTAATTCTCTCTTTAACACAAATTACACCTTTATATCTTTTAAATTAAAAAAAGAATCGTTTATTCGACTTTTCTTATCATTTTTGATTTTATTTAAGTATTACTAATACATTGTTATTGCTGAATTGGTGTTTAACGATAGTTGGTAAAGCTGTGAAATTCGTAAATTGAGTTTGGATCTCTCAGTATTATATTTAATATATAATATAATGAATATTGTTGTTGCATAGTGGTTTAACCAGGATTCTGTTGGGTATTTATTAGAGTTTTGTTATATTTAGGTAAGATTTTTATTCTCTTTTTTTATTCCAATAAGGAGTTTTTTTAGGGGGGAGAGCAATTTTGAGCGATGCTCAATTATCTAGAATTAAATCTCTTATATCGCAATTAATGGGCATTCATCCTAGCGATAAGGTTAGGATTAGTAGAATAACTAATGAATTGGTTTCATTGATTGATGAGATTTTGTCTAATGATCCATCAGATAGTACTGAAAGTGCTTTAGGGGAGATTTTGGATGAATTAAGGAAGTCTCAGTATTATGTTTTCAGTGATGTTGTTTCTAGAAGTAAGTATGGTATCAAGATTAATGATTTGATTCAGAGGACGCGTTTTAGGAGGCTACAGGATAGGTTAAGGAGATTTAAGGCTTAGAATATTATATCTATGTTTATGCTTAGTTTTCTTGATAATTTAATTAATTCTTTCCTCATTTTCATCCAGTATTCTGGGCTTTTTGTTTTTCTCCAGAACTCTCTCTTATCTATGTAATGGCTTTTATCTAGTGCTTCGTTGAGGGTTATCCAGTTCTTCGCTTTTATGTTGAGCTTATCTATCATAACTCTATCTACTCCTATCTCTTTTAGCTCCATTATTAATGACTCAATCTCATCTATTTTTATAATTGGTAATAGTGGTGCTATGAACGCGTAATTTCTCACGCCAGATCTAACAATTTCTTTCAGCGCTTGGATTCTTGACCTTATGCTTGGCGCATTCGGCTCAAAGATATTCTTTATTTCCTCGTTTAATGTAGTTATTGTTACGCCGACCTCTATGTCCTTGAATTTCTTGAATAGATCTATATCCCTCGTGACTAATGGGGATTTCGTGAGGATAATTGTTGGGAATTGTTTTCTCAGAATGACCTCTAGTATTCTTCTAGTTAATTCGTATTTTTTCTCGATGTATTGGTATGGATCAGTTACACTACTTAGAAGTATATAACCCTTCTTCGCGCTTCTAATCTCTCTCCTCAATAATTCTGGAGCGTTAATCTTCACGAACACTATTTTTCCCCAATCACTAGGATCTAAGTTTCTATGAATGAAAGTGAACCTAGCGTAGCAGTATGTGCATCCATGAGCACAACCGCTGTAAGGGTTTATTGAGTAATCTACCCCGTATATGCCGCTTCGGCTTAATATTGTTCTAGCTTTTATCTCCCTTATTATCATTATGACCACAGCTTCTTTGCTAGTATTGTTATGAATCCGGCATTCTCCTTAACTCCCTCTACGGGTTCCTCAGGTCTAGATTTTTCTAGAGGGCTTTGATAGAGAGTTGTAACCACATTCATTATCTCGAATCCGTTTTTACCTAGAAGATCTTTGACTTCTTCCAAACTATAGAATCTTGCTGGGCCATAAAATAAGTGCCCTTTCCTCTTCTTCTCTAGGTATAGTTTACCCCAAGAACTATCCTTATTTATGAACCCAATTACTATGTTGCCATCTCTCCTCAATACTCTATTAGCCTCTCTCAACGCCTTAGTAATATCCTTAACATAACATATAGTAACTATCATGAAAACACTATCAAACACGCTGTCTCTAAAAGGTAGCTCTTCAGCAATCCCCTGCACACATTTAATCCCTCTTTCCTTCGCTTTTAATAAAGCGTTAAAAGCGGGATCTAAACCATAACTTATCCCTAATGCTTGAGCAAATTCTCCCGTACCGACACCAATTTCTAGTGAAGCGCCTAGATCAACATTCTCTAGAAGCTTCCGCAGAGCCTTTAACTCATTTTTAAATAGGATCCTACCCTTATCTGAAAAGAACCAGGAATCATATCTATCTGCGTACTCATGGAAAATCCTGACTCCCTGCTCATTCAATAAGTGCTTGCTTCTTATGAGCACTGGAATGCCTTGAATAATGGAATACTCTGCATTACATTTCTCGCAAACTAATTTTCTAGCATTACGATTCGCTCCAGATTCCTCACGCATAATTAATTTATCGTGCCCACAATATATGCATTTAAGTAATTCAATCAAATTACCAGTCATTTGAAGGACCACGTTGAAGTTACAAAAATATTTACAGTAAGTCTATTACATAATGAGTCGCAAGCTAGATATTCAATTTAATGCATTATCTTATTTAATAATGCGTGTCATTAGTTATTAGAATTAACTGTTAAGTATGCTATGTTAACTAGTTTTATGATTTGCTAATTTCTCGTATTGATTCGGTGAAATAACCTTAACTCTCTGTATCCCTATCTTATAGTTTTCTGCATCAAGCCTCTCACTTATCTTATCAAAATTCTCTGATATTCTAATCCAGTCATCGAGATCATTTGTAATTATTGTATCAACGTTATTTAGTATCATTAGAGCTAAGTGTATGGCGTCGTACCGAACATTGATGACTGTGTTAATTAGTCCTGCTACACTTAATACTAGAGGATTTAAGTCATGGAGCTTAATATTCATCGCTAAATAATATTTCGTTGCGTTCCATGCTATTAACGGATCTATCTTAGATATTGCACCAAGCAACTCAATAGCCACTAGGTAAGATCCATGACCATCAATTCTACCCTCTTGAACATCGTACAGTACTCTATCACAAATCGATCCATATTCATGGTGATGAAAAATAGCGTAGATGAAGATGTTAGTGTCTATGTAAGCGCTAATCTTCATCCCAAGACTCCTCAACAAGCTTGACTGCATCGATATTAATTGATTTATTGACGAGACTAAGCATGTGTTTTACAGGATTGCTCTTATCTTTTATAACCGGCTCTATCACAACTCGCTTACCTTCCATTCTAATAATCACTTTATCTCCTGCCCTAATCCCAAGTTTCTCTCGTATGTCCTTTGGTATTACTACTTGATACTTCTTAGAGACAGTAACTATTTTCATTATGTACACCGTAAAACGTAATACGAATACAAATATTATTTAAAGCAAACATATCTTTTTAAACTTAACGCGCATCAAGAGTAATCTTATCTAGATTTGGAAACTATAGAACGTTCTCCTAAGCACCCTCCTGTAAAAACGTAGAGTTATTTTAGTTCTCGTAAAGAAAAAGAGAAAATAGAGAGGAAATGGGATCTATATGAATGTTACGTTATCGAAGAGGATGGACGGTATTTTTCCATTGAATGTTAATCTGTGATCGTTAGCTACTTTTATTACATTGCTTATTAGTTCAAAGAAATTGCCGCTCGCGCTAACTGATTTTAGGGGATACTTGATTTCTCCACCCTCAACATAAAAAGCATTCAAGCTAGTGATCGAGAAAGTTCCTTTTAATGGATCTGTTAAGTGCGAGCCCATAGTGAAACCTTTTATGAATACCCCCTTATCCACCTTTCTTATTAAATCTTTAACATCTCCACCAAAGGTATTTGGTATGTATACATTGTTGAATGACGGGGAAGGAGGCGTCTCGAAATTTCTTCTAGAGGCATTACCAGTACTAACTTTACCTTCTTTGTGGGCAGCGTAGCTATCATAGATGTATGATTGTAGTACCCCGTTCTTTAGGATTTCCAGCCTTCTCGTGGGAACGCCCTCATCATCAACTTTACTGGTTCTTACTCCATCTGGTAATGTTCCATCATTTATGACTGTTAGATTAGAGCTACCAACTTTCTCTCCAATTTTACCTATAAATCTACTTCTACCATCCTGAACATTGCGCGCGGATACGTTAAATTCAAGCGGCCAAGTAAAGTCCTCCACCACTGCATTATATAGAACTAATTGCCCAGTGATAGCTTCACTTAATTTCTTTCCATTAAACATGTCTTCAGCGTTTCTTACTGCTTTAAGGGTAACATCAACAATCTCATCCTTATCCATTTTTCTATTTACGAAGAACTCGGCCCCAGTTGTCACTTCATCATTTCTCTTCATCTTTGCTGTTGCCCAAGAGTAAATCAATGTGTATTTATCTCCATCAGCTATTCCACGAGAGTTAACAACCGCGAAGGATCCAATAATTCTACCTAAGCTATAATCAATCTTCTCAACATCCTTGCTTGCTTCGAATCCAGCTTTAACACTTTTACCTGATAGATCAACTAGCTCACTGATCTTGGTTGAAACTACTTCCTCATCGAACATTCCTCCTTTACTCGCGGTTTTCTGTGGATCTGGTAAGTGATGAAAACCAGGATCCTCAGGACGAGTCTTAGCTATCTTCGCTGCGAATTTAACTGCTTCCTCTATTCTATCTTTATCCAGCGAGGATACTGATGTGAAACCAACCTTCTTACCTATAATAGCTCTTATTCCTACTCCTTGATCAAGTCCCGTAGATGTAGTTACGTAATTCGTTATTATTCTTAGGGAAAATCTGTTTGTTGCTGATAAATAGAGCTCTAATTCATCTAGACCAAACTCCTTAGTTTTCTTAATAATGCTACTCCCAATCTCAATCAATTCATTAACTGTGGGGACAGACATGATTAATCACCTTCCAAAACTAATTATAGCTTCCTTAACAGCTAGATAAGGACCGCCTAAACCAACTGGTAATGGTGATTGCCCACCCTTACCGCATCCCCCTAGAATAGATGTCTTAACTATCACGTTCTTTGATGCTCCCTCAACATTCTTTAGGAAATCAAGAATGTGTCCTCTAACGACAACTGACTTTAGCGGGAACTTAATCTCACCGTTCTCAACCCAGTAAGCTCTATTTGCAGCGAAAGTGAAGTTCCCAGTATCTTCCGTTTGTCCACCACCAGATCCCTCTGCATAGACCCCCTTCCCAACAAGCTCAAATATCTCTTCTTTACTCATATCTCCTGCACCGAAATAAGTATTTCTCATTCTAACTATTGGTGGGAACCTATAATTTATCGCTCTAGCATTTCCCGTTGGTTCCATACCAAGTATCTTAGCTGTTGATCTCGCATGGAGATAACCAACAAGCACCCCATTCTTTAGTAAGGTAACCTTCTTTGTATCAACCCCCTCATCATCATAAGGAACCCAGAAACCATAATTCACTGGATCACCCGACTCTAAGATATTAGCATGCTCTGTTCCCAATCTCTCATTTAACCTACCAGCTAGAATTGATGCTCCAGTCGCCACATAGTCCCCCTCGGTTAAATGGCCGAAGCTCTCATGCGCTAGCACTCCCGCGAATCCTGGATCCGCTATGAATCCATATCTCCCGCTCTTCAACGTCTTTGCCTCAGTTACCTCTCTCGCTCCTCTTAAAGCTGTTTTAGCTATCTCTTCGGGAGGATGCTCATTAAATAGTTCGAGTCCCATTGAAGCAGACATATTCTCTCTTCCATTCCCGATAACACCGTTCCTTTTAACAACAACGAAATAGTATAATCCTACCATGATCGGGTTCCAGTACCTCTTTAATCCCTCACTGTTAAGGAAGTATTTATCACCCCAGATCTCCCCATAAACCGTTCTCAAGCTCACTACTTCATCTGACATGACTTCATTAACTCCCTGGAGAGCTAGATCAATCTTCTCGCTTATATCAATGTCTCTTGGATGCTTGTTTATTGATGGAGTATAGCCCTGATAATCCCTCGGTTTGTATTCAGCTGGATAGGCTGATAATTCAGCTATGCTCGATGATGCTTGAGCTGATTCTACAGCATCCATAACAGCTTTTCTCACACTATCCTTGGTGAATTTTGTTGTGAATCCATATCCCCTAGCATTCTTCACCACAGCTGTGAAACCAATACCGATTAACTCCCTACTCTCTATGTCACGCACTCGATCTTTCTCTAAGTGAATATATAGTCTCTTGATTTTCTCGGCCCTACCCTCTATAAAATCAGCTCCCTTCTCTATTCCAAAATCTATAGCTTCTTGAAGAAGACCCCAAATCTCCTGCAACATGGATACCTCGAAAAAATATTTTAATTTTCTTTATGAAGAGATTGAAAAATATAAAGATTATAAATATAGTCAATGAATATAGTGGTTTATTTTAAGTGAACTAAAAGATCTTTGGTGTAATGAATTTCTTACCAGTCTGCTTAAAGAATTCAACTAGATATATTATTTCAGCTGCATGCTCAACCATAACCAAGTATTGATAAGCAACATCCATGAACTTAGCTGCTGCAAAAACTCCATGACCACGAACAATTACAGCGTGGTTCTTTGATAATGCATCTGAGACGTTTTCAGCTAACATCTGTGATCCAGGGCTCCCCTCAACTACAGGGATTCTCTTCATAACATGATAAGCTTCTGAATCCATTGGAATTAACTCATCATAGAAATATGATAACGCTATCGCGTACTTTGGGTGAGCATGCATAATTGCTAAGTTTGATGATTTCCTATAAATCGCTAAGTGAACTGGGGTCTCAGTTGAAGCCACTATATCAAACCCAACGGGTTTATCCATTCTTATTCTTATCACATCATCAGGCTTTAAGTCCTCTAGAGATGATGCATGCCTCGTGATCCATACTGTGTTACCGCTCCTTATACTTAGGTTTCCTCCATGAGCAGTGACGTAATTTCTAATAACAAGCCTCTTCGCATACTCCCTCATGGTCTTATAAACTAAGTAATCTAAACTAGTTTCTTCCATCAACATTTCACTCACCTATTAATCCTAATTCACGCAACTTTTCTTTCGTGGGAACCCCATTTTTATCCCACCCTCTCACCTCATAGTATATATCTAGCATCTCCTCGTAGGGTATCTTTTTGCCAGCTGAAGGACCCTCGTCCAATGGCTGAAGAATCCTTGGAGGCAACATATCATCCTTTCTACTAAATCCACGTTTCACATTAATTAACCTAGCTAGATTCCAGATCCTCTCCCCGATCTTAAGCAATCCCTCCTTACTATACTCTATTCCAGTAACAGCTGTGAGAACATCAGCCAGCGGTTCTTCATCAAACTCATTTCCATAGTGCAGACACATAACTAAACTATCATAAACCATAGCTAAATCCTGTAAATAAGCGACTAGAGGCGGTTTCTCAGCCGCAGAGAACCTATCGATAAGCATTGGAATTCCAATCACTTCAAACGATATTGTCCAAGCTCTAAGATGACATGCACCTCTATAGGAAGTCCCGTATGATAGAGCCATGCCGAAAGCTCCTCTAGGATCATAAGCGGGCATTTCAAGGCCCTTCACTTGCATTGCTACGTGCGGAGCACCATATTTCTCTGCTAGTCTCTTTGATCCTTCCGCTAGATCATTCCCTATACCTTCCCTCTTAGCTATTTTAGCTATAAGTTCCTTGAATTGATCCACATTACCCCACTCTATTTTCTCCGGAAGCTTCCCTAGATCACTTAGCTCGCAGGCACATGCGAGAGTCCCTCCTAGAGAAATAGTATCTAGCCCTAACTCATTAGCGAGATAATTCAGTTCTGCTACATCCTCTATTCTCTTAACAAGTATCATTGATCCTAAATTAACTATGGTCTCGTACTCTGGGCCATCTCCCCTCGCCTTATCAGTTTTTGTTTCTCTCTTACAAACTACAGGGCAGTTCCAGCATGAATGCGTTCCAACAAGAATTCTTTCTCTTAATGCTTCTCCAGATATCTCTTCTGCGTACTCGTATACCCCCTTCTGGAAATTCTTTGTTGGTAGTAAACCAGCTGCGTTTATGACGTTGACTAGGGCTGATGTACCAAATATTTTTAGTGATCTATTTAGTGCTGGGTTCCAAGTCATCCTAATCTTTATCACATCTTCCATGAGCTTCATTAACTTGTTTACATCGGCTTCCTGCACTTTCTTACTCCCAGAGATAGCAATAGCTTTCAATTTCTTTGAACCCATAACTGCTCCTAAACCACCTCTCCCTGTAGCATGCATCCTATCATTCATTATAGATGCGAACTTCACTAAGTTTTCTCCAGCGGGCCCAATCGTAGCTATTCTAAATTTTCTACCAAGCTCATTCGTTAGAGTTTGGATAACTTCTCCAACACACTTCCCCCATAAATAGGTAGCATCCCTAATCTCGACTGTTTCATCCTCAATATAGATGTATACAGGGGACTCTGATTTACCAGTAATTATTATAGCGTCGTAACCAGCGAACTTCATCTCAGCACCGAAAAACCCTCCACTAAGACCATCAGCCACCGTATTGGTTAGGGGGGAGAAAGAAACAACGCTATGTCTACCAGCTCCAAACATCCTACTTCCAGTTAATGGTCCAGCAGCGAAGATCAATGGTGTTCTTGGGTCGAACGGATCAAGATTAAGATCATAATTATCGTACAATAATTTTAATCCTAGCCCAGTTCCTCCAAGATAATTCCTGAGAACTTCCTTATCTAGCTCAATAATTTTCGTCTTCTTCTCAGTTAGATCTATGTGAAGAGCTTTCCCAATCCAACCATACAACATTTACGCCTCAAAATAATTCAACTTATTTTAAATTTTTATTTATCCTTATTTCAGTTTCATGGATGTAGTATATTTAGAGTATTTAATTTATTAATGTAAGCTTTTTATTACTTATGAAGATTTAAAAATATCCTAGTTCATATTTAAAAATCCAACAAAAATAAACAAGTAGTGATTAAATTGTTGAAAAAGCTTAAGGGATCAGGTATATATCCAGCTCTAACTATTGGGGTAGCGAAGATATATAAGAAACTTACTCTAAGAGAATTGGCTGGAAAAATCAGCGGGAAAAAACTCGATATTAAATCTTTCGAACAAGCAATAGAAGTAACTAAGAAGGAACTTGAAGCACTGTATGAATCTTTAACGAAGAAAGGTAATAAGCAATTAGCCGAAATAATGGATTTCCAACTTCTCCTTCTAGAGGATGATGAGTTTATTGGCAAAATGAAGGAAGCTATAAGCAAAGGAGTGGATGTTGGTAAGGCGGTTTTGGAAGTTGTAGAGAACACGAAAGCAATGTTTGAATCTATGGATAATCCATATATGCGCGAGAGAGCAAGTGATATCATAGATTTAGGGTATAGAATACTCAAGAATATTATTGGTATGAAGGAATTACAGTTCACGAAAGACACTATTATTATAGCTGAGGAATTAACTCCAAGCGAAGTAGTTAGCGTAGCTGGAAAAATCAGGGGAATCGTTACTAGCAGGGGAAACGCTTTATCACATTTCGCAATAATTGCTAGAGAACTAGGCATACCAACAATAGTTGGTGTGAAGGATCTGATACAGAATGTTAAGGATGGAGATATAATAGCTCTAAACGGGTTATCAGGCCAATTAATAATTAATCCATCTAAGGAAGAAAGAGAAAAATTCGAGGAAATAAAGAAGAGATGGGACGTAACCATTAAAGAGATCCTTGAAAAAGCTAAGGAGGAAGCTAGACTTAAGAGCGGTGAAAAAATAAGCGTGGTAGCAAACTTGGGGAGAATTGAAGAAGCCGAAACAGCCAAGTATTATGGCGCTGAAGGAGTAGGATTATTCAGAACAGAATTCTTCTTCCTTGGAAGAGACACCCCCCCATCCGAGGATGAGCAATTCAACGGCTTTAAATTCGTTGTTAATCAATTATCTCCAGGATCAATATCTATTAGAACACTAGATATAGGGTCGGACAAGCAGATCCCCTATATACCTCTGCCCCAAGAACCAAATCCAGCGCTTGGCAAGAGAGCTATCAGACTGTATGGCGATGAATTAAAGGAAATAATCATGCATCAAATAAAAGCTATTCTGAGAGCAGCTAAATACGGTAATGTCGGTATAATGTTACCAATGGTTGCTGACGCTTCTGAAATTATCAAATCGAAAGAACTAATTGAAAAAGCCAAGAAAGAGCTTTCTAGAGAAGGGAAAGAGTTTGGTAAACCTAGAATAGGCATAATGATCGAGATACCGTCAGCAGCATTAATGGCTGACTTACTCGCACCACTAGTTGATTTCATGAGCATTGGTTCAAACGATTTAACTCAATACACCTTAGCAGCGGATAGAGCTGGAATATTCACACTAGATTTCTTCGATCACTTACATCCAGCAGTCCTAAGATTAATTAAGCATACAGTTGACGCTTTAAAAGGAACTAACGTCGAGCTTAGTGTTTGTGGAGAAAGCGCTTCAGATATCTACGCTGTACCCATTCTCATTGGGTTAGGAATAAGAAAATTGAGCTCAGCACCCCTAATAATACCGGTGATCAAATATATAATCAGGCAATTCGATATAAAGGATTTAGAGAACTTAGCTAAGAAAGCGCTTAATAAAACCTCTCCAAAAGAAGTTAGGGAACTGGTTAGGGAATTCTATATAAGCTCCAACATAAGCTTACCAATTCTCTAAATAGCTGGCACCCTCTTATAACCCCTTATTTTTCCACCAATGAATTTAGCGATTCTCCTAACCTCTCTACTAGCTGCCCTAGGCAAAGAAATCATAACAACCATCCAAGAGACATCCCAAAGAATCTCCACCTCAGTAATTCTAGGCAGCTTCCTGATAGTAATGTAAGCAGTTCTTAAAGCTTTCTCCCACCTAGAAGTACCAAGCAAGTAAGTATACCACTTATTACCAGCCTTCGCAACAATCTTACTTGGAGGCGATGTCTCAAGAATCTCATAATTAGCTTTCTTCAAATACATCGTGATCTTATCAAAAACAAACCTAGGAGTCTTACCGGGAACCTCTAGTAGAACTAACAATTTCCTACCCATATTCAACACCAGAAAAAGAAAAGTAAGGAAAAAAATATAAAAATGTTAAATCAAAGCTAAG
Source organism: Promethearchaeati archaeon (assembly GCA_026993975.1). Classification (GTDB taxonomy): domain Archaea; phylum Asgardarchaeota; class Njordarchaeia; order Njordarchaeales; family Njordarchaeaceae; genus Njordarchaeum. The sequence continues at coordinate 11,230 of JALWRR010000192.1, forward strand.
TACAGTGAAATTAACCTATTCCTCTCCCTCTAACCGCTTCTTAATCTCCTCAGCTACAATACCAGGCATATCCCTGGCCCACCACCAGCTGGCGAACCAGGTAATAGCAATGATTATTCCGACAATGAAGAAATACCAGTCACCAGTCATAATACCAAGAACAATAGCTATTATGAAG
>JALWRR010000193.1 GCA_026993975.1 Promethearchaeati archaeon
CATGTTGTTTGTTCAGTCTTATTTATATTATTGTTCATGGTTAATTTTAAATACTTTACTATTAAAAATTTTTTAAAAAGGATTCGTTTAGAAAGCTTCTCTAGAGGATCTAACTGCCCCCTGTCCAATTTCATGCTATTTTTAATGATGAAAAAATTATAGGTTTATTGGTTATTTTATTGCTTTTTGATTATTAATATATTTTGCGCCTTATATCTGTTTGAATTATGTTGAGACACAGGCTATTTTTTCTTGCTTTATATCTAAGATACATTGTTTCTTTATGCGTTTTTCTGGTAAAATGTTTGATTGGGAGGAGAGTTGGCATTTAAATTAGGGAAATTCTCTTTTTTCTCTTGTTTAGAATCAGTGTTAATAGGGTTTGGTTTCTTGCAGCATTTTGTTTAATTCTTTCCATAGTAAGTAGCTCTCAATCCATGAAATCACTGTAGCGAATATTATTGCGGTTAAGCCAAGAAAGTATGCACGAGTTAATTCATTGGGTCTAAGAAGTACTATGTATGCGATTAGGATTGTTGTGAAGAATGCTGCGTATAGAAAGTATCGGGGCACTAGTTTTGATTTAATTATTAAGAACTGTTTTAAGATTCCGATTTTAATGATTTTCTGGGCTATATACTTGCTTGAGACTTGTTTTACTAGACCTAGATTAATCAGTTTGTTTAAGTGATAGTGAACTACGCTTGGTGAAGAGAAGTTTAGTTTCTTTTGCAGCTCTCTTATACCAGTTGGTTTCCTTACGAGAAGTAGATAGAGATAAATTAATAGTGTCTTGCCGTATAGATTGTAATCCTCTCTGCTTAAGAGATCGCTCATAGATGATCCCAAGGACTTTGTATAGGGTTTAATTATGCTAGAAAACTTTGTGTCCATGATGGTCTTTCTGGAATATTTGAGCTTAATAGGATATTTAACCATTCCTCATCAGTCAGCCTATTGTTGTAGGTAATGAACTCATAGTATGAGAAAACTCCCCCAATCGCAGCTCTTAATTCCCCGTTAGAATCAACATAAACCACTATTATCGGTTCAATCAAACCATTTGCCTCCTCTAAAATTGATAATCCCCTATCATACACAGTAAATACATCTGTTATAATTGAGAACTCCGTTACCTCACCATGTAATGAATCTATTATACCTCGAATTATTAATCCGAAAGCTTGTATGACTCTGTAATCTGATTCACTAAGCGGTTCTCCTAGAAGCTCTTTTCTAGATATCTCGACCAATTTACTTGTCATATCAATAAATGTTTCAAGGGCAGAACTATAGAAATTAGGAATTCCTAATTTTTTCAGACCGATTAGGGTCGCGTTACTTAGCGCTAAGAGGAGATTATATACGTTAATCATTGGTTCGACATATCCCCAGAATTCCACGCCTAAGCCTCTTGGAACAGAAGGTTGCTTATTATAAAGGATGGTATCATGTCTTAACTCAACCCATGATCCTAAAGCTGTGTTAAGTTTCTCATCAAGCCAGGCAGTAGTTCTCATGAATGTTGGGTACCCAGTGTAATTACTTATCAAGTTCTCTCTGATCGTGTTTAGCCAGCTCCAGTAAAGGTTCTGCGTCCAGTTATCTGGTGATAATGAGTTAAATTCCTTCTTCAAGCGCTCGAGATTGAGGGTATAGTTCTCGTATTCCTCCTTATCTGATTCCAAGTGCTCTTCTGCTCTACTAGATCCGAGCACCGCTAAGATATCTAATCCCTTAGGGAACCATCTGTTTTGTACGGTAGGATGCGTTAGTACTTGCATTATGTAGGAATCTGGTGTGAATCGCTGACCCATAAACCTCAATCCAACGATCTTCTCCCCAATTGTCTTTATTTTTGATTTATCCATTCCCTCCAGAATCTCAGTGATCTCCTTTATTTTAGAGCTATCATTTAATTCTGATAAAGTGACCTTCGAGCCATAAACTTCATTAATTGCTTTCTCGTAATCATAGATAGTTAAATCGTCGGAATACCCAACAAAGAACGCTGTTACAGAATAAATCCTTTCCCAGAGATCTCTAGCGAACACAATACTATTATTCTCTAAGCGAGCATTATCTAGAGCGAGAGTTAATAATACAGCATCTAATGTTTTTTGTGGATCATCTAACGGGAAATACGCGTAGCCAAGCCACATCATCGCCTTAAAATATCTCTGCAATAGCTCCGATGAGGTATAGTAGCTTCTAGGTTTGAATAATGAGTAATCAATGGTTATATTCATTATTGGACTTGAACCATAACCCTCTGCATTATTGATTAATTCTATCTCCTTACTAACAATATCACTTATGTATGAGGGGACTCTAAAGTCTGGGTCAAGTAATTTTTTAGGAACGCATAGGAATGCTAAGATTGTTTTAAATGAATTGCTTATCGCTTCATACTCGGCAGGAACACTACTCATGGTTCTCTCAATGTACTGTATTAGTATAGTTAGCAATAGATCTAATAGATCATGCAGATAGCTAGTCTCTATCTTCCTGAGAATATTCATGAATACAATATGATATACGTGAAGTACAGCATCAGTAGTTATGAATATTGGTACACCCTTAGTTAAAAGATTTATATAGTATTGATCTAAGTAATTCATTGTGCTTAGGAAATAACTATCGTTTCTAGGCGTGACTCGAATAACCACAAACCCATTTGAACTAAGTTTAGATAACGCTTTATAACTCATAGTAATTCCCAAGTCGCGCTCTAAGTAATCAACAATAACATCCAGATCCTTCACGTTAGATATATTTAGAGGAAGATCATATTGTGGCGCATTAGGCTCTAAATTAATCGTTTTTATCGTGATATCAAATATCTTTGCTTCTCCTCTATTCTCCATATGAAAAATCAGTCCTTTATTTGGGTTTAGATAGTTTAGGGGAAGAATCATGATAGATGCTACGAGAAGTATTGCTAGAAATGTACCGAGAAAAATTCTCTTAATTATACTTTTCTTTAATCTCCTTAAAAAATAGTTATTTATCTCTCCCATAGATATGCGCCTAGTAATGCAGTCCTAATTATAATAGCTAGTAAGTTTAATAGAAATATATATAGATTAGAACAGAGTTTTCTAAAAATAGAACAATTTTAAATCATTTAACAAGTCTTGAAAAATCAGTCATCATTGTTCTAAGTTCTCAGCTCAGCTTGGATTTCTCTAAGTTTCTTAAGGACAATCATTATGAACCAGAGTGTTAGTGTCATCGAGAGTATAATTATTAATAGTAGTGATGGAGGTGATGCTGCAGCTGGCGCAGTCGTTTTGATTGTTTCGTAAGCAAAGCCTTTTCTTGATCCTCTGGTAATCATTAATTGGAATAATGCTCCTGCAAAAAATATAGTTATCATTATTGATACTGCGATTATCAGGCTATCTCTAATGAAAGCGTATCTAACTGCTTTGAAAAAACAATTTATTAACCCACCTAACTACTATCTCACAGCCTATTATCCCAGTTATACCGAAGATCATTGTGCCTACAGAGGCTGTGGATACTGGTAGTTTTAGTACGAGTAGTAGATCGCTTATAAACCAGGAGAGACCAAAGGCGAATATAGAAAAGAATAAAAACTGAAGCAACCTAATCTTAAAAATTAAATTAATCTTCCTTGACTCATTTTCATACGGCATTCTAATCACCTCTAAATCAATAATTAAATTGTCTAAGCGTGATTAAAATAAATGCCTTTGAACACGCATGTTCAAGAAAATTGAACACTCCTGGATACGCAATGATTAATAGTGTGGCTCTAAGAAAGCTTCAAGCACTATTTTTGCTCGGCTTAATTATTGGGTTCCTGATATCTTTTGAACTATACCTATACTTAATTGAGATAATTCTATATAAGCCGTCGAACTATGTTAATGAACCTGTTCCAGCGGCACCCAGCAGAATTATTTATCCTAACATATTTATTATAGCGATAATAATAATTGCCTTAGCTTATTTCGTGATCCGGAAATTAAGAATAGAGTTCATTAGTATTGAGGATATCTCTAGTTAAGGGATCTCTGATGGATCCTAGTGACATCCTTCATGGAAATACATTGAGGGTTTATCTCCACATGCTAAGGAAGAAGACTCCGCTTGGAGTTCGAGAAATCATGAGGGATCTAGGCTTCTCTACGCCTAGTCTAGTTCATTACCATCTAAACAAGTTATTGAATGCTGGTTTAATTAAGCAAGATGGAAGCAAATACATTGTTGCGAAATCGGTTAAGATAGGTATATTAAGGTACTCAACAATAGTTTTCGGCAAGATCTTGCCTAGATTCGCTCTTTATGCTGGATTATTCTTATCACTACTGGTTTCTAGCGTCATATTGATCATTAGTAATCAGGTTAAAGCATTAGCGTTTTTCTCAATTTTTATTTCATTTCTAGCTTTCTTAGTGATGCTTATAGAGGCCTTAAATCTATGGAATGAGCTAAAGAGGTATACTGAAATTAGGGATTAATGAGCTTTAATGAATAATAAGTAAGATCTAACTTTATATATCTAGTTCATCTTGAAACTTAACTTTACTGCTATTTAATCGGGTTTTTTATGAAATCTGATAAAATGCTCCGTAGGATCGAGGAATATATTAGAGGAGTGATTCAATTAAAACTTGAGGCTCTAGGTATATCCTTTGAGGAACTATGCGATACTCCACCAGAATTTGATGAAGAAACCTTGAGTGATCCAGTGAAATACAAGTCATATAGGGCTTTCCTATCCCTGAAAGAGACATATAAGAACCCTGTTGGGTTAGCTATACTGTATCTATTTGAGTACAGACATGATTATAAAGTCCTAGAAATGTATGCGCATGATCTGGTTGCGGGTCAACCTGCATGGGAACAAGGGATTTCAGGAAGAGATATAGATTACGTAATAGTTATGGAGCAATTGCCTCCGAGGAAACTGGTTGAGGATATAGAGAATTATCTGGATGATCTTGTGGGGGAAGCTATCACAAATTACTTCTTCAAGAAGAAAGGGTGCACAACTCTTGAACCATTCAACAGAGTTATTAAGCATAACCTCATAGAACTGCACATGATCCCCCCATCAATGAAAAGTGATTACGGGATAAACTCAATATTCTCCGTTCCAGTTGAAAGATTAGATATAGAAGGATTTAGAAGAAGGATAAAAGAGCTTCGTCAATCTATAGAAAAACTTGGTTTCCTAGAGGAGTACATGCATTAAAAGCCCCTTTATTACTCAAATTTTGCTCATCAAGTAATCCCAATTCTCCCTAATGAAGTCATGTAGCTTAATAGCTTTGCACCGAATTCTCGATTTATCATTCGGAATAATTAATCCTACCCTAGCTATCGATCCCCTAGCTGCCAGCCAGTGAGATAATACATCAATACTATACTTTCTTAGGAACTCATCCTTCGTTAAATCTATATTATTCAGCCATTTTACCTCTCTAAGCAAGTTAATCGCAATCACTTTCAAGAGCTTCTCCTCAATAGATCTGTAGAAATCAATATTATCTAGACCTAACTCTTTCTTAACATCACTTATATCCCTCCCTAATAAACCTAGACGCTTTCTAATTAAGTAATAATCAAGAAGAACGTTCACGTCTTCATGGATATATAGGCTTAAGGCTAGAAATAGGTTATCCAGTATAGTTATCTTAAAGCCTTTTAACTTATCATTGAACTCTAAGTCCGCATTGAGCCCCTTAATCTTGCTAATAACGTAATCGAAGTCAATAGGACCAAAATCAATTATCTCTCCATCAATCTCTATTGCTGGTACAGATAAGACACCTCTATTTATCGCTAGAAATGGATGATTCCTTACGTTAATTAATCTGACCAGATCTAACAACCCTTCTTTCTCCAGTGTATCAATCAGTTTAATGCTTGTAGGGCATGTATCATGGTAATATATGATTACCTTTCCCTCACTCATGATTAATCCTCTTTAATCAATTTTTTCAATGCGTCAACGAAAACATCTATCTCTTCCTTTGTATTATAGATATAGAAACTGGCTCTAGCTGACCCCTCCATTAAACCTAGATGCTCATGTAATGGTTGTGCACAATGAAAACCGCTCCTTATAGCTATTCCCTCAGAATCAAGATGAAGCGCTACTGTATGGGGATCATAATTCTTTGCGTTAAAGGAAATGATTCCTCCTTTCTTTCCTGGGTCAGATGGACCATAAATATCTATGAATCCACTTAATTCCTCGTTAATTCTCTTTAAAGCGTATGTAAGCAATTCCTCTTCATGCTTCTTAACATTAATCATTCCTAACTTCTCAAGATATCTTACTGCCTCAGCAAAACCTATACCACCAGCAATATTCGGTGTCCCAGCCTCATACTTCCAGGGTAAATCATTCCAAACAATGTTGCATTCTCCAGAAATATTGCAGCTAACTGATTTAATCATGTCACCTCCCAAAAGAAATGGATCAGCATCTTTAAGGATATCCTCTCTACAATAGAGAGCACCTATACCAGTTGGCCCAAGCATTTTATGCCCGCTGAAAGCAAGGAAGTCAGCGCCTATATCTCTCACATTTACGGGTATGTGGGGGACTGATTGTGCACCATCAATCACTACGAATGCTTCATAGTTATGAGCTATCTTAGCTATCGTTTTCACATCGTTAATTGTTCCGAGTACATTAGACATATGTGTTATAGCAATTATCCTTGTTTTTTCGCTAATAGCCTTCTCTAAGGCGTCGTAATCCAATGTATAATCACTCTTAATACCTATTATCTTTATCTTCGCCTTAGTTTTCTCCGCTAAGAAGATCCATGGAAGTAAATTACTGTGATGCTCCATTATTGAGACTACTATCTCATCGTCGGGTTTAATATATTTGGAGAGAATCATGGAAGCTAAGTTAAGAGCTTCTGAAGCATTCCTAACAAATATTAATTCCTCTCTTCCTTTAGCACCTATGAATTTAGCGACTGTATCATGAGCTTCCTCGTACAACTCTGATGCCTCTTGACTTAGCGTGTGCAAGCCTCTATGAATATTAGCGTTATTGTTTAGATAGAAATCCCTTATAGCGTTAATTACTTGTATTGGTTTCTGGGATGTAGCGGTGTTATCAAAATAAATTAATTTCTTACCATTAATAATTCTATTAAGGATCGGGAAATCCCTTCTAATAGCCTCTACATCAAGAACTATACTAATCACCTTTAAGATGCGGAGGAGTTAATGGACTTAATTTCCTTAATCTCTTAATAGCTATTGGAATATTTTCAAGTGCATAGTCTATATCCTCATCACTATGATATCGACAAACCTTAAACAATATGCTTCCATGAGCTTCCTCATGTCTCCTCCCAATAGCTAGTAGAACGTGACTAGGCTCAAGTATCCTGCTTGTGCAAGCGCTTCCGCTTGAGACATAGATACCGTTTAAGCTGAACTCAACAGTTATTGCTTCTCCCTCAACATAGAGGAAAGATATATTTGCGTTATCAACAACTCTTTTATCACCAATAGGCCCATTCACAAGAACCTCTGGTACAGATTCTATGATACCATTCATTAATTTGTCTCTTAATCTCTTAACCTTAGCTACATTATTATCGAAATCTCTGAAAGCTAGTTCAATAGCTTTCCTAAATCCAGCGATCAAGGGAATATTCTCTACTCCAGGCCAAAACTTCTCTGAGCTTAATTGACCATATAGTATTGGCTCGATCTTCGTTCCCTGCTTGATAAATAAAGCGCCTACCCCTCTCGGTCCATGAATCTTATGGCTACTGATTGTTAGCATGTCTACGCCGAGATCCTTGACATCGATCCTCATTCTTCCGAATGCATCTGCAGCGTCTGTATGAAAGATTACTTCTGGATTTATCTCCTTAGCTATCTTAACTAACTCTCTTATATTCTGGATAGTTCCTATCTCATGATTAACCAGCTGAATACTAATGAGCGATACATCTTTATCCATGTACGCTGAGAACATCTCGGGATCTATGAAGCCTTCCTCATCAACAGGAATTCGCTGAACCTTAAAACCATAGAGCTTTTCAGCCTTCTCAGCAGGAAAAATGACACTTAAATGCTCTATTGCTGAAACAAGTATCTTACCACCTTTCTCTCTATGAGCTATAGCGTGTCCCAAGATAGCTAAGTTATTCGCTTCAGTACCACTATGAGTAATCACTATCTCTTCAGGTCCACTAGCATTAATCGTCCTTGCTAACAGCTTCTTGGTCTCATCTATTACCTCGAATGCCTCCCATCCAAGCTTATGCGTTATAGCTGGATGCCCGTAACCAATCTTATTGAAGTATGGTATAATTGCTTCAACAACTTCATCTGGGACATAACCAGAATTCTCTAAATCGAAATAAACTTCCTTAGGAGGTTTACCATGCTCTCTTAATAAATCCTTAATACTCAATGAAAACACCTAATTAACATTTCTCAGCAAAAATCTCTATTCTATCTTCATCCTCCTTAACATCAGTTAGCTTAAAACCATACCGCTTTAAGGTGAGTTCTAGAGCTCTTCTCGGGAGATCATCCTTCTTCGCAACAATCTTAACCGTTTTCTGGTTCTTAGCTTTCTTTAACTCTAGATTAAGCCTAACGACAGGATGACCTGTACAACCAGGCTTTCTCTCCCTTAGATCAATCAGATAACTCATTTATACTTCACCATACTCTCTCTCATTTTTCTTAAATGCTCCATCATTTTCTCTTCCTCAAACGTCTGCTTTTCCTCAACAGTCAAGTCTCGAGGTAACCAATCTGGGTGAACCTTCATTTTCTTGTAATAATCCCTGATAGCTCTTCTTAACGCTCCTACAGCGAGGATACTACAATGATACTTAATTACTGGTAAACCACCAAGCTCATCAGCAATATCTCTCCAACTAATCATCCATGCTTCTTTCACACTCTTACCCTTAATCATTTCAGTTAAAATGCTGGCTGCCGCTATATTTGCAGCGCAACCATAGCTCTCAAAAGTAGCATTAACCACTACATCTTCATTATTCCTCTTCTCGATTTTAAGATACAGACTAATCATGTCACCGCAAGCTGGACTTCCAGCAATAGCTGTTATTGTTGCATCTTTCATTGGACCCATGTTTTTTGGGTTTCTGAAAAGCTCTATTATCTTGGGATTGTATGGGAGAGGTATTCTACTACTCATATTAATCACCTCTGAACATTTATTTAAATAACGCTGTTATAGTTATGTAAACTTTTCTATTATCCATTGATACTAATAACTAGGCTTAGATCTACTTAAGCATTATCTCCATTACTCCAAAAAATAAAAGAAAGAGAGAATAAAATTAACTTAATATCTATATAAACGCTAAAAAATCATTAACCAACGCCAGCTGCTCCTCCTCCGCCACCACCGCCTCCACCAAACCCGCCTATTCCTCCACCTGCGAAAGCGGTTCCAGATCTCATGAATATCGTGCTTATATTTGATAGGGTTATGGCTAGATCGTTTAGGGTTATTAATCCGCTTTCTTTGAAGCCGCTTGGTGTTGTATGTGATGTTGAGAGCCATACAGGGTACCAGTAAGCTATTGTCTGGTCTTTTCTCCATTTCTTTAAGAGAAGCTTACTTAGTTTCTTTAGTTTTCTGAATGCATTTATACCTTTAATAGCTATTATCCATGAGAAGTTATGGCTAATCACTTTATCTAGCGTCTCAATAATCTTTTCTGAATCATCGTAATTCGGTAGCATGTTTAATTGTGACTCTAGGAAATTCGCGTATGCTTTAGCTTTAACAAGCTTTATTTCTCCTTCCCTAGTTCTATGAACAGATAGCGTTTTAACTAAAACAGCCCCCATAACTACGAGCGTTATTGATATTACCCCTATAGCGAATAAACCAGCGATTAATTGTACGTAACCATAGATCGTTATGATTATTGCTATTGGTAATAGAATTAGTGTCTTAGCTGCTTGAGATAAACCCATATTAGAAGGCCAGTCAGGGATCAATCCCTTTTTCGTAAGTGACTTAATAATATCCAGGTAAATCTTACCTAGAGTCGCTCTTTTGCTCAATCTATTGTATAGATCTTTTATCTTGATAACTTCACCATCCTTAATATTAGATAGAAGATCTCTTTCCCATGGTTTGGTATTATCTACCGCATTCTCATTTAACTTCACTGCGAGATCCTTCTCATTTAACTGAACGAACGTGATTAATTTCTTCTCAGCAAGCTGAAATAGAGTAACTAACGGTAATAAAGCTGATTTACGGAGTGTTCTCAAGATATGCGTTTCAGATGAATCTAAGTCCTCAGGTGGGCTAGTTGATGAAACATACATGTTTTTAACATCCCTATAAATACTAGTGACCTTCCTTCTGTATAGAATTAATAACGCGGCTGTTACCGCAATTAGAATAACTAATCCATGAACAACATACCTATTAAACACTTTTCTGAGCGAGAAAGGTGGATTAATAACCTTTGGGAACCCAACGTAGACCTCCAATGTCTCTGATTCATCCAGGTTAGATAGAATGTAAGACAAAATTACGCTATCTGAAAGATATTGGATTTTATCTGGTTGCGGATTTATTGCTAGCTCGTTAGAACTGAATTTAAAGGGAATAGTTATATTTATGTGGGAACTCGCTATAAATAAGTGCTCGTTCGGTAAACAGTACCAATCAAGGTAATTTATTCCTTTCAGCGAATCCACATCGACAGCTGATGTAACTCTATAAGAGAGAATAAAAGTCTTGGTGACTGTGGAGCTAAAAGCTATGACTTTTGAATACCACCACTTAATTAACACACCATCAAGATCCTTCTTCACCATGTATGTGTGCGGAGTATAACTACCTCTCGTATATTGAATCAAAGAATTATTCTCTAGTAGCTCATAGACCTTTACATCCACTACATCATCAAAACCATAGAAAGGTATGGCTCTATAAGCGTACGTAAAGCTACCACCATAATATACTACAACCATAGTTTCATTAATGCTGAGCGAACCATCCTTATTAATCACTATGCTTACATCATACTTATCGTAGAAAGGATATTTATCCTGGGAGTAAACTGGATTAACTAGAATTAATGAGCCACCGAGGGTGCCCGCTATGAATAGAGAGAAGAGAATTGAAACGGTAATTAAAACTCCAAATCGCTTTCTCATAAAGGTCTACCATTTTTTCTAAAAATGTTTATACATTAATAAAGAAAACAACTCTTTTAAACATATCGTCTATGTGACATGCTATTAAACAGTTATAT
>JALWRR010000194.1 GCA_026993975.1 Promethearchaeati archaeon
ATCTATACACATAGTGTTCCACTGCTGATTAAGCCAGTTAGAGGCCTGATAGAAGGTAATAATGGGAAAGGTCTTTATACAGAAGTAGACTTACAGAAGTTATTGCTTTATAAAGAACTAGTCTCTGAGGGTAAAACAAAAGATGAAGCTTACAAGTTAACAAAGGTAAAGTATGGCAGTGAATAACCATGTTCTAAAATACTATCATATAGATCATAAAGGAAAATGGCTATGTGTTCCAGAAGATCAAATTCCACCCGAAGCTAAATATGAGTCAGTACTCTATATTAAGTATAGAGCTGAAGATGTTGAAGCGTCTGGAGAAGAACAAGAATACTGGGGACCATTCTATATAGATATAGATGTTAATGAAGATGACGAAAAAAGTTCTATTGCTATAGCTCTTGCTGACATTAGGGATATTATAAACTACTTTAAAAGAGAGTTTCAAATAACAGATGACGACTATAGAGTCTATGCTTCTGGGGGTAAGGGCTTTCACTTTGAACTTAATCCTTACTTATTTATGGATGGAAAGTTTAAGCCGATGCTACCACTGCGGTATAGAGCTTTGGCTAGTAGAATAAAGGAAGTAGCTGGCCTAGACTTACATATAGATATGGGAGTATATTCTACAGGCAAAGGTAGACAATGGCGTAGAGTAAATGTGCAAAGAGAAAATGGTAGATACAAGGTTTGGCTGCCTAGACTTGATGGCCTAGATGTAGAACAAATTATTAAACTGACAGAAAATCCTGGACCAGTACCTCCTAAGTTTGATAAAGTTCAGCCTAATCCACTATTACAGTCTTGGTTTTCTTCTACAAAAAAGATAGCCGATATGTCTCGTATTTCTGAACCTGTACCTACAGAGAAAATAGCTAGTACTGATACACCTGAGTGTGTTAAAAAACTTGCAGAAAATAGAGATGTAAAATCAAATGTGAATAGTAACCTTTTAGCTATGCAGGCTATATCTTATGGTATAGCAAGAGGTTGGAACATAGATACAATACTAAGCTATAATAGAAACTTTATCAATACTTATAGGTCTTCACAGTATAAGACACCAGCAGCTTTTGAAGATCACTTTAAAGCTTTATATGACTACGCACAAGAAAGACCAGATAAGTTTAAATTTGGTTGTAAGATGATGCTTAGTTGTGTTGGAGATGTTGACTGTAACAGTTGTGAGATTAAGATAGGACCCGATGCAGAAGAGTCTTATGAAAATGTGTATATAAAAGACGGCTGTTATTACTTAATTCCTGATAATCCAGACTTACCGCATAAGAGGTTAACTAACTTTACTGTAAAGTGGACTAAATCAGTTAAAAAAGAAATTGGAGAGACTAGATTAGTCTTTGAAGTTGTTCATCCAGGCAGTCCACACCACGGGGATCTGATAGAAACAGGTGTAGACTTTTTTGCTTCTAGAGCAAACTTAACCAAACTACTAAGCATGTATGAAATTTTTGAAGGCAGCGATAAGGAGGCACAAGTGTTAAAACTAGCAATAGCTCATATGAATAACCCTACAGATATAAGTGAGGTTGGGTATACTGGGCTGGTATGGCAAAATGATGAGTGGCACTATGTCACTAAAGAAGGTTCTATATCTTTAAATAATACTATAGATTTGATAAAAGCCAATGTAGATATCAGTGTGGCTAATGAAACTAGACTAAACTTCTCTACAGAAGCACCAAGAGCTGATGAAATTATCAGAGTATTTGATGCTATGTCTGATATAAATAAGCCGGTTGTAATAATGCCAATGATGACCTGGTTTATTAATGCTTTCTTTAATCCACATGCACAGTTTCAAAATGAGACTAGTCCAAGTTTATTTGTTACCGGACTGCATGGCTCTGGTAAAACTCAGACTATGATACAGCTTCATAGATTGTTTGCTCCAAATAAACCAGCGTTTCCAAGTATATCAGCTACCACGGCCTTTTCAATGAATAAGTATGCTTCAGCTACTAACTTGATGCCGCTTATATTTGATGAGTTTAAACCTTCTGCAAATAAAGGTAGAAACAATGAAGAAGGGCAAGTATCTCAAGCTATTCGTGCTTCTTACAATAAAGCTTTTGAGTCAAGGGGTACGAAGGATAGAGGGATAGATCAAACACCTTTCTATGCACCTTTAGCTATTATTGGTGAGCAGCAATTAAATGAGGGTGCTATATCAGATAGAATTATTTTAGTTCAAATGGATAAAACTTTTCACACTTCTGAAAGTACTTTTGCTTTAGAGACTTTAAAAGAACTACCAGTAGAAAAAGTTGGAGCTTTATTCTTAGAGTTTGCTATGGGCGTGCGTCCAAAAGAATACATGGACACAGTCATTAGACATGATAAAGAACTAGAAGAAAGATTTGGTACTTTGTTTGATAATAGACCAAGAAGAAATGTAGCTAACTTAATGGCTGCAATGGACTACTTAGAGCAGTTTATTCTACTGTACACAGGAGATGAAAAATTAGTAGATAAACTTCAGGCTAAGATGACTAACTTTATAGACAGCTTTGAACTTGAAGCAAATGAGGTGTATAATGAAATTAGGAACCTTGATGATATTGCTAATGCACTTATTCAACTTAATGATCTTGCTGATCTTATGGATACTTCTTTGGGTGACATGGTACTTATGCCAAATAGGCACTATGCGGTTCAAAAAGGTATTCTTTATCTTGATATTTATGCCTGCTATAGATCTTTACAGCAGTACGTTAAGAAGTTTGGAATAGATTTATATCTAACAGACAGAAGTAGTTTTGTTGGCCAGCTTAATCATAAAGACTATGTAGTTAAGAAAGCAGTGAAGTCTGACATTATTATGCCAACTAAG
>JALWRR010000195.1 GCA_026993975.1 Promethearchaeati archaeon
TGTTGTTGCTGCTCCAACTCCCATTACATGGATACGGTTTCTATCTATTAGGCTTGCTAGATACTGGAGCGCTAGAATCCCTTTTAATCTCGATTTCTTAGTTCCTTTCACCGATAAGAGCGGAGGCACAAAACCTCCGAATGCTACTATATCGCAACCGATTTCATTTACATATATTTTAACTAGCTTTTTATAATCATCTAGATTTGGTGAAAAGTGAATAACGGGTATAATTACTTTATCCTTCAGCTTGGATAATAAGTATTGAAAGTTAAGAACATTTCTCTTTATCTTCTTTTTTATTAGCTCTGGAGTATCATTAGGAGTTGTTGGGTAGTCAAGGGAAATGTAGTAATCAGCGTTAATCCTCCTATACAGCGCTTCAACCCGTTCAACAGAAATGTTTAATCCTTTTCTCATTATTTGAAAACCACCACTATCTAGCCAGAGCTTAATGCTGTTATCTAAACCAAGGAACTCTCGCAATCCACCCTTTTTCTCAACACGAATCAGGGTACCTCTCTTTGTGAGAAATTCGTACGAGCTAATTATCACGTTATCTATTAGGTTCTTAAAGTATCTCCATGGCCTTATATTAGATTGCAAAACGTCACCGATAACTATGTCTGGCAAATCAACTTGCAAAATACTCCCCACACTATTTCTTTTCTATAACTATATCGATCCTGTCTTCCTTCAATAAGTCCTCTAGCTTCCTCGTGATTGTTCTTAGAACCTCTTTTTCATCTTTACTTAACTTAACTGCTATTATTCTGACTGCTTCCCTTAGCGATAATCTGTTTATCTTTGTATCAAAAAGCATCTTTAGGAATTCCTCAGTGATTGGGTTTAGGTAAGGTTCTATTAAACTATGTAACCTCTCTATTATCGAGTCTAACTCTTTCTCAATACTTATGAAATCTCTTCCCTCCAGATGTGTTTTGCTCATATCATTGATTTTATTCGAGATACTCTCGATTTCATCTCTAGATATCTTATCTCTAACCAGAGATCTTATTCGAATTAGTTTATCTAAGTAATCTCTTGCCTTACTTATCTTGCTTGATATTGCTTTATCTCGCACATGAAACTCATTTAGTTTATTCTGTAAATAATCTTCCTCACTAGCTAGTTCTATTGTAACTCTCTTAAAGTTCTTTAATTTAAGGAGAAGATCAGTGTAATTCACATTTCTGTTCACAAGGTCCCTAAACTCTTTCTCTATTTCTCTGAAACTTGATAATTTATCTCTCAGCGTCATTAGCTTTTTATCTATCTCTATGTTTCCTTTCTGAGCGTTCCTTAAAACCTCTTCTAGATCATTAATATTATTTCTTGCTTTTGAAATATAATTCCAAATAGTTTTTAGCTCGCTTTTCATTCCATTAAGAGAGTTAATTAAGTCTTCTTTTCTTTGAGCAATTATGTTGAGGAGATTTATGAATTCTGTAAAAGAGATCTTCTGCCCGATGCTCACTCTACCCAGGATATCTTTGAAGCTAACATTGTATCTAGCTTCTACAGGCTCTCCAAAAACTTTCTCCAGGTACCTTTGGATCTCTCTCTGCACGTTATCGAACTCTTTAGGTAAATCCTCAATAATCTTTATTCTCTGGAAACCCTCATTGAGTTTAATCAAAATATCTCTTATCTCATCAGCTATCTTCTTAATTTTATAGAATTTTATGTTAAAGAAATAAGCTTTATCAAGATTCTTGAGTTCTCTAGCATTGAGTTTCTTGAAGTCGAAGGGATTCTCATCGCTTGCCCTTTTTATATGATTTAGGATCTCTTCTATCTCTTTCTCGCTATATTCATGATTCAATATAGCGTATATCTCCCTAATTTTTTCATCTAAATGAGATATCTCTAGTATTTGATATGGCGAGATATCTATATTCACTAGATTCAGAATCGTACTAATGTTTTCAGTGCTTCTCTTTATTTCTCTTACCATGTTAGTTGCATTTCCTATGATTTTCTTTAATTCAACATAAGCCGCTTCAATAATTCTCAAATATAGGTTAAAGACACTTTCTTTTAGCCTAATTATCGCGCTGAATAATCTCCTCTTATCAATCTCATCTCTAACACTATAAGCTGATTCTAGAATTGATTTAAGCGTCCTAATAAAATCTCTTAGATCAATGTACCTGTACCCTCTCTCTTTTGTGACTATGATATTTGCTATCTTAATGAAATCTAGAGCCCTACTATTTATCTCTTTTTCAGCTGCAGTAATAAGTTTCCTAGCTATTGATTCCTTCTCATCAAGCTTAATATACCTATATTCCCCAGCCTTCCTATCTATCTCTTCTATGTAACCCTTTCTCTTCAGTATCTCTAGATATATGTCCTTTAAAACATTCTTCTCTATCTCCTCTAAGGACTCAAATATGAATACGCTTTTAAGCTCATTAATGTTGAAGCTTCCTTTCTTTTCCGCGAACTTAATAATCCGTTGCTCAATCTCTGAATTATTTATCATGAGCCCTCTAGCAACTTCCCTTAAGAAATTATTTCTTATAAGATAATTCTCTAAGTTTAGAAGTCTATCAGGACTCTCTATATCTATACCGCAGGGAATATCCCTACTTCTCAATCCAAAGAAAATAAACCTCTTTATGTTATTCTCCACCCACTTAAAAACATCTTTTGATCGAATAATTGCTTTTGGATGCACTAAGTAATAATCATAGACCCTCGGGATATCTGTTATTGATAATCTAGGATCCCATGTAGGTCTACTAACTATTATTCCACTATGCTCGCTTTCAGGGATTATTCGCTTTAACAAATCCTCATCAATATGGTAACGATCCTGAACAAGTTTTATTATCTCTCTGATCTCGCTTTCAAACAAGCTAAGATTTCTCTTTTTTAAACGTCTTAAACCAAGCATCTTAGCTATGTCAATTGTTCCAATGGGAATTATCTTGAGGTACCACTCTTCCCGCAAGCTTTCCTGGAGTTCTCTTGCGTATCTCTCCAAATCAGTCTTAGTGAAGATAAAGACTATTGGTACGTTATTTAGCAGTTCTTTAAACTTTTCCTTAAAGTACTCTGGTTGAAGTTTTCTTTTATCCAATATCCCCAGCGCGATAAATTTGAAATCTATTAATGTCTGTCCATAATTGAGTTTCTTCCTAATAACGTTGCGTTCGAGATAATCATTCTCATTAAAATAGAAATATGGTATCAATAATGGAACCATAGCTAATCCGAGATCTATCTCATTTACCTCTCCTTCGGATACATCTCTTAGAGTTTGTCTCCAGATTAATTGAGCTTCATCCTTCTCTTTCACAGCTCTACAGATTGGGCATGGAGGAGGATAAACGTTTTGGTGTATATCTCGGTTGAATCTATATAGCTTCTCATTTCTCTGCAACGTGAGCAGTTTCCTGAATATCTTTATCAAGTACTCCTCTTTAACCCCTGTGCTCTCACTTACCTCTCTAACAAAATAATTAATATAGCTTTCTGACGGTACGACGACTTCCTCAACTATTCTTCCGCTCGAGTATCTGTAGCGAGTTATATAATCTAATAGAGAGCTTAATTTATCTCTAATTAATGATCCAAAATCATCCTCGCTAACTAACTCATTTATCTTCGCGATAGCTATCTCTTTCGACACTGAATAAAACTGCAGTATAGGAGCTCTATATATCCCGCTTAATTTTACATCAATTATATTAAGCGCTGTATCTATCTCTCCCATTTCCTTCTCTTGTATCAATGATGCTATTTCACCTATGCTTAACGGGAATGGTGAAAGTGCAAGAGTCTTAATAACGCTTTTTACTAGATCTCTCGTCCTCTGGCTCTCTATATCTCCTGCCACTAATGTGGCTAGATTATCAATGTAATCGGTCTCTATAGAGATGGTTTCCCGCGTTGATTCCCAGCTTATAGGGCTTTTCAAAGCGATTTCTAAATCACTAATATTAGCCCTTTTAATTTTTGATTCTGGACACTTATCGTCTAAGAGAGAACTTATAAGCATGTTTAAAATAAGGATCATGTATCCAGGATTTCTTCTTCCTGCATAAATAATTGACTCGAGCATTGATAATGTAGGAAAAGGTAAAATTGACGGTAACATTCCATTATAGATGTATCTGAGATAACCGAGCAGTAAATTATAGCACTCTGATCGCGTTAAAGGTCTTAGTTCAATTGTTTTCTTAATTCTTCTAAGCATTCTCCCCTTAGTTTCCTGGAATCTTATCTCTGTTTTAAATCTACTTAGGGCTTGAGGCGTCATTGATAATATTAAATGAAGCCTCCCCTTATGAATTCCCCTCTTGGATAATGGCTCGTATTCTCCATTTACTAAAGCAGCTATCCCCTCAATAATTCTTGATGATAACTCAAACTCTTCATCTATAACACTCTCGAACTCATCTATGAACACGAATATTTTCTTTCCACCAAAACTGCTTATTATTTGATTAAGAAGCTCATCTGTATCAGCAGTCTCACTTATACCTAGCTTCATAACCTTATTGATAACTAATAGTAAAGCCCTAATAGCTTTTTCCGCTATAAGAAGCATTGCATCGCTTAATTTATTGAAATAATCAATATAGTCTCTAGCCTTAATCATCACGCCAACACAATTATTTTTCTCTAGAAAAGGCATAACAAAGCTCCTAAAACTAGATGTCTTACCTAAGCCCCATTCCCCAACCACTAGGCATAGAGAGATCTCGTTGGAGGCTAAGGCTTCATTTATGAACTCCTCGTAACTCTTCTTGATCTCACTCCAATAATCGAGTTTAACGTATCTAGAGACCTCATATGCATCCTGTCCAGTAATCGACGGTAACTCATTAACCCATTTATCAACTATGCAAGACATAATCTAGCTAACCTCCCTCTCCAAATATTTACTGACTATTGTCTTACCAACAGTTGGTTCAATTACTCTATTAGGTACCCTCATTAGCAATGGGAATTGCACTGGAAGCATCTGTCCATTTATAACGAGCACACCTGTCTCTAGGCTAGTTAATCTATTAGCTATACTGCTCGGTAAACCACCCACGATTTTCTTAACATAGTTTAGATCCTCTGGCGATATCCTATGGATAAAATATGTGTTAATCATTGACATAACTATAGGGTCAACGAAAATTGGTCTTTGAGTAACTAATATTAAGCTTAATCCAAATTTCCTTCCCTGAGTAGCTATTAACGATATGTATTCCCTAGCGACACTTGAACCCACAGGATAAGTTACTAGGTTCGGGCAGTAGTACTGTGCTTCCTCAATAATAAATAATGCGTATCTAGCTTCATTATAACCATTAGCCATAGGTATTTTACCCATTTTGTAATCAACAAACCTTTTGTAAAGCAGTATGGTTAAGTAAGCTACAATGAATTGCTTCATTTTAATTGAGATCCCTGTAGCTCCATCTACCGAGAAATCGATT
Source organism: Promethearchaeati archaeon (assembly GCA_026993975.1). Taxonomy (GTDB): domain Archaea; phylum Asgardarchaeota; class Njordarchaeia; order Njordarchaeales; family Njordarchaeaceae; genus Njordarchaeum. The sequence continues at coordinate 5,445 of JALWRR010000195.1, forward strand.
ATAGCTAATTCATGCTTCTCTGTTACTTTATCGATTAAATCGAAATTAATGCTTGAATCCTCAGGTCTAGATACGAGTATTCCTACCTTGCTCAGATCGTTTCTAAATATCCTGACAGCTCTCTTAGCTGCTGCGATAGTTTGGTGGTGATAACTCTCTTTAACGTCGTTGAAACCGCCTATTATCACGTTTTCGAATCTGTCTTCATCTAGAAATAAGTAATTAATGTTATCGTACCCCTTACTATTAATGGATCTGAATAATTCCTCTAGCAATGATACTACCAATTCTAAACCAGAGACCGTCTTGTAATAATCCACTATTAGCTCAGCTAACTCCCTATAATCAAATAAATTTAGATCAATCTTAATGCTTGTAGCGTTAGAATCTGTGATTGATGCTCTTGAATTAGGAAAAACAAACCTGTAAACCCAGTTGTAACCAGATTCAAATCTCCCGCTATGAAACGCGTAATAATAATCAAGGTAATCTCCATTAGCGTCAATCACGAAGCCGGGTATCCCAATAACTCTATCTCTAACTCTGATAGATGATAATTTCTCTAGGAGATAACCCATTGTGTATGATTTACCGCTTCCAGTTACTCCAATAATAGCTACATGCATTGGTAAAGCTTCAATAGATAGTGGTATCGTAGTATTCTCGTAGCCATAAATTATTCCAAAATCAATAGATAAACCAGATTTCTTTACAGATGAGAATAATTCTTTTGTTTCCTCAAGCAAATAAACGTCATCCCCGGGCGCTGGAGGAATCGTAACTTCCAGCATGTTCGGTAGATAACCAAGCAGTTCTAACTCGCATATAACGTATCTCCGAGCTATTGATTCAGGTACTTTCTGCCCTAATCTCCTAGCCTCACTCCATATGTCTCCTATCTCATAGAATTCATTATACGACTTGATATTTGAAACTCTGCAGAGTATCTTGCGGTTATCCCTCGTTTTAATTGCTAGAAACATTCCTTCTCTAACTTTATTCTCCGCGATTTCCAGTAATTGACAGGGAGCAATCCTTGTACTAGCCCCAGATAAGATAACTCCTACTTTCGAATTAGAGTTCATGGCTTCACTCCTCGAATACATAGATCATGTCTCTTAATGCTTGATAATCAATATCCTCTCCAGAATAACCAAGAACTCGCGATATTACTTCTCTAAATAATACTTCAGCAACACGCTTTCTTATTAGTGATGTCTTATGTGCTAGTAGAACTGGTAAGGGTAGATTTGTTCCAGCGATCGAGATTTCTCTTATTAGATTCGATATTCGCGCGAGTTTCTTCTCAGCATCCATTTGATTCTTAGCGAAAAACTCTATCTTAATCGGTCTAATACCATACCTAATTTGGAGATAAGAAGCATAGATATCTTCACTCACACCATATTGATTCAGTGCTGTTTTATATAAATCAAGGATATTCTCAGAGTAAACATATTCTCCAGCAGGATTTAGCGCATACGGCTTTGTAGCGATAATCTCATTAAACCCACAATACTTACTCCTTCTCAAGATAGAGAATAACATTGGAATAACTTCCTGATCCGAAGTATACGAGAACTCTTTTAAATTCAATTTAGTTGTAAATAATGCTGATTTATACCTTTTCACGAACCCAATCAATTCAATTTCTGATTTCAAAGCGTTCCTAAAAATCTCTGATCGATACTTAATATAACTAATGTCAGCTAGAGTAGGGGGATCTATGAGTGGACCATCAATAAAGATGAACCCCTTCTGCAACTTATTAATTAAGATATTGATTGCTTTAGTTTCTCCAATCATCATTTTTGTCACCGCTTGAGCTTTTGGAGATAAATCATATTTCTCCTCTATAGTCTCTATGCTCACACTTAGATTAACTTTAGGATTCTCAATATCCAGTAATCCCCTATCAAAAATTACTTGGGACACACCAATCATAGCGAAAAACTTCTTACCTATCCCCTTAATTAAAACCATGCTCCCATCCACACCGCTTATGGGTTCAGAGAAATCCATCTCCTCGCTATTGATCACTAGAATATTATCGCGAAAGATCTCATCTATATGCTTCCTAATGATATTATTAACGCTCCTCATCTCCTCATATATCACTCCCGATTTATCCTGTATCTCACTAATTAGTCTTGAAACTAGTTCTGGATAACTCCTCTTGAACTCTATTTTATCCAGAGTCTTCTCGAGATCCTTTTCGCTTATCTTTATTTCCATTATAGCACCGTGAGATAGATTATTGAAACTAAAAATAAAATCAATAATTCTTGTTAAATCGAACTATTATAATGCTATAACTGAAAATTAGAATAAAAATTTACTTTCGCTTTATCTAGTGAAAAAACTTATGAGGCATAACAACAAACAATGTATAGAATCTAGTTTGATTAGAGAAAATAAATTAAATAATTAGATTTAATAAGCAAAAAATGAAAAATGACTTATTTCCAGCCCCTAGCCCAAACCAAGTATATCATTATGATAATCGAGAGAACTACTATAGCTGTAGCTAGATACGCTGTTGTTGTCAAGATACCGAAATTAAAAGCGTACCATAAGTATGATCCAAGATTTATAATTATTACTATTAAGAGAACGAATGATCCTCCCGCAGCCCACTCCTCCTCCTTCATTAACCCGATTCCAAGCGCTATTGCTAGGATACCGTAAGTAAATTCTGTTATTGCTCCGACACTACTGAGGTATTGAGCTAGTTTAGTTAATTCAGGGACTTGCTGTAGCTGCGAGATTAATCCCACGTGAATAGCTCCCACCACTAATAATATTAATCCAACTAAAACAAATAGAGCTCCAATTAATTTAGCTAAACCAAGGCCTTTTTCCTCTTCTTCAGACATTTTAAAACACTACCTTTAGAAAAAGTTGTATTATTCACTAAAATATAAATATAAATAAAGCTATATAAGGATTGTTCATATTCCTATCTTAGAATCATTCATAATGAAATTAGCTATGATCTGGTAAATTCTAGCCACATCTCCATCTTGCAACAGCCTATGTCCAGCACCCTCTATATACACTAATCGCTTGATTCTAGAATTTATATTATCGTAAATGAATTGTGCGGATTCTGGGTCAGCTAAATTATCGCTGTCTCCATGTATTATTAATGCTGGGGCTATAACGCTCTTTAGATCCTTCTTAACCACATCTATCAGCTTTATTAATTCTCCTACTCCGTGAATCGGCCAGACATCATAAGCGTATTGACTAACGTTACCCTTCTTTTTAACAAACTTCACGAATTTTTTAACCAATGGAATAAGTTTAAGCCAGATCCCTCTAATTATAATGGGAGCTGCAGTAAGTACTATCCCATTAATGTTCCCGAAAAGTTCTCCAAGCCTAAGAGCTAGTAAAGAACCCATTGAATGCCCTATAACATAAATCTCTGTATACTCTTTCTCTGTCAACTCATTATATGCCCCTATTGCTGAGTTAATCCAGTCTATATAGCTCACTTTATTAAGATCCTCAGGACTAGTTCCATGGCCAGGGAGTAATGGTGCATATACTGTATAGTTACTGTTCGCTAGAAATCTTATAAAGCCATTGAGATCTTGAGGAGATGTTGTAAACCCGTGAAAAACTAGTGTTGCTATATCGCTTTTCTCAATGTGTATGGGGGAGGCTCTAAAAGCCAATAACACCACCCTTTTATATCTCTATTCCTTATTTTCAGGGGAATACGCTTTCTATCTCTGTCGATAACGTTGTGATCATTTCTTTATCGATTATCGTAAAGTATTTGTCAAAAATTTCGTTTAAACTTTTACCTATAAACCTTGATAATATTGCTATGGAGAGCATGCAATGTTCATGTTTCTTTAGTTTCTCTAAGTCACTTAGAAAGTTCGGGCCAAAGCTAAAACTAGATAAAATATCATTTACTAGGTATGATATCTCTTCTTTCATGAATTTAGGAAATATGTAGCCAACCTCAGCTATAAAGCTGATGCTCGAATTATTTACTGCGAATTCATGTTTCTGCATACTTAGGTATAGTTCATATCTTATACCATTTTTCTCGAATTCTGTATCAATGGATGATTCTTTTTTCTGCGACTTGATAAGCGCATTATTCTTTATCTTGGATAAGATTTGCTCATGCTTATGCTTAATCATGTCTCCTATATACTTCTCATCTAGAAGCGGGTAGAAAGTTAGCCATGTAATAATTGTTCCTACTCTAGCTATAAACCCTAAATTAAATATGCCGTATGGTTTTATTATCCAAGTTCTAGGTACTGTCACACTCCACCTATATTTCTCCTCATGAATCCTTACTCTATCTTCATATATTCCATGGATAGGTTTACTTATCTTTAGTGAATCTATTAGTGTTTTCATGGTTGTTAAGCTCGCTTCGCCTTCCTGTAATATGTAGTAAATTAGCTTATAATTCGTGAAATTAAGTGCCTTAAGACTAATTCTTTGCCCATCTCTGATACAGGTAGATTCATTAGAATTCTTGCTATGTGATAGATCCAAGTCACGGCAATCGATCTCACTTGAAATTAATTTAATGCAATCCCCATTCCCTAATTTTTCGCAGCCCCTTAATATAATTATCCCAGCTGAGTCATCCATACTGCTAATATGAATAAAGTCATGTTTAGCGTTATACCTTATCTTCCAGTTCGATGGTATTGAAGCACTCAATCCTATCTCGGGTAAATCCACGTGATGAAAACTCAAGTAAGACACCTAGCGAATAACTAAGAGAAAGAAAAACGAGACATAAGCTATAAAAATTAAATTGATGGAAAATTAAACTCTAGGCCATCTCTATTTCCGCAAGGAGGCCCAAAAAGGACCTCTCGCGTCTTATGCAACCAAAGTTGATGCACCATTGTTGCGGTAGAGATGGCCTAGTCTTACTTATGTTTTTTAGATAATGATTAATGTATTTAAGTTTGTTCCTTGATAACTTAGTTTAGGATATGATATCTACTTGTGCTAGATCTGTAGCTCTCTCCCTTAATCCAATTGTAATCACTGCTATATCTCCTTTACCAACAATGCCTTTCTCGATATACTTTCTTTTAAGCTCGTTAACTGGGTCCTCCTCTAAGTTAATACTTATTTTAACTGGGATTAAACCCCATAACATACTTATTTGCCTCGCAATGATCTCACTATCTGTTGCTACATATGTTGGCACCATAGGACGATACCTCGATAAACGTCTAGCTGTTGTTCCCTTCTTCGTATAAGCTAGAATTTTAGCGTTAAGGGATTCTGCTAACAGGACTATGCCTTTAGCAAACTGATCATAAATTGTTTCATTGATACCATTAATTTTTTTAGGTATTATATCTCTCTCAGCCCTCTCAATAGCTCGTCTAAGCCATCTTACAGCAAGTATTGGGTTTCTACCTATCGCTGTTTCTCCGCTTAACATCATGCCATCCACGTAATTTGATATTCCATTAAATATATCTACGACCTCCGCTCTCGTTGGTATTGGATTATTAATCATAGATTCTAAAATCTGAGTTGCTAGAATCACTGGCTTACCATATTGAAGAGCTTTCATCGCTAAGTTACTTTCTAGTATGGGTATTTCTTCCAGGGGATAAAACCTCCCTAGATCACCTCTAGCGATCAAGATTCCGTCGGCAGCCTCGAGTATACTATCAATATTCTTCATCCCGCTCTTGGTTTCTATCTTAGCATATATCTTGATATCTTCTCTCCCCTTATCAGTAA
>JALWRR010000196.1 GCA_026993975.1 Promethearchaeati archaeon
GTATATTTACTAGTATTTAAATTTTTCTCTCAAAAATGTAGTTTCTCTGAACAAGAATTATCCTTAGCCATAACAATATTGAAAATAAAGAGAGAATAAAATGAAGAGTTTAGATAGTTTTTATCTCTTGGTTTCGCTAACTAATTGATATCTCCGCCATATATACCAAATCAGTATTAATACGACTTCTGCTGCGAAGAAAGCTAGAGCTACAGTTAGACCTGTGACTGGGCCGCCGCTCATTAAATCTAGGAATCCTTTGAATAATAATGCGAGGAGAGCTATTACTCCGAGAAATGATGTTATGGTGTTTAAGCTAGCTGATGTTTCTGGTTTAGCGCGGTACTTTAGCTCGAATACTGTTTCAGGTATTTTCTCTATCACATCTTTTACATCGCTCACATTCTCGTGCCAAGGTAGTAGTCGTACTCTGAAGTGTCTTTCCCCACTATCTAAGGGATATAGCGAGAAGGTAATATCATCGTACTCCTTTGGAGCAAGCTTCTTAGTGTATTTTACGGATGGTTGAACTATATCTGGGCTAATTATTTCCACCCTGAATCGCATTGTTTTGTTTGTTAGGTTTCTTATTCTGAGGGAAGCGATAAACCACTCCCTCTCTATCGGCTTTCCTTCAGTTATCTCTCCTCTCTCAATATCAGCGATCTTATCTTTAGGTCTCTTCACTATATCCATTAATCTTAATATGGATTTCTCGGTCTCTATCTTCCTGCTGTACCATTTCTCACCTAAAGTATAGATTGGCAGGGTTAAGAACAATAAGGTCATGAATAAGCTGTTCCAAAGTATTATTGATCCAGCTATCTTGATCCCGGTTTCGTAAGATACTTTATGGATCTGCCATAAACCAAAGCCTATGATGGCTCCGGTGATGGCTCCCATACCGATGCTTCCCGCAATAGTGTTCCATAAGTAATCCTTGATCGCGTCCTTACTAAACAAACTCCCGTACTTTTCCGCTTTGATATCCCTCGACAATAACCCAACCATATAAGCTCCAATGAAATTCGCTATGAATCCCACTAAATGTCCCATGTGAAGTGATTTACCTTCAACAAGATACTTAGTTATTATATCGTTAATCAAGTTACCTAATCCACCCACGATACCGCCTATGAGGGGGCCAAAAGCTATTGATACTAGAGGAGGAATAAATACTAGTGGCCTATAATCAGCGTGACCAGCTAAGATTTCTCCACGAAATATATATGCTTCCACTCCATAGAGAAAAGCGAAGATCAATGCATAGAACCAGTACTTCTTAAGGTTCGCGAAATCCCTCTTAAAAAATCTCACAATAATCTCTCTACGATTCATCTTTATCCCTCCTCAAATACGAATGATGGTTTCTCCGGCAACTTCTTACTCAAATAAAAAAGCAACATGAGAGCTGGGACCTGAAGAATTAGCACTAGTGGAATAACTTTCGTGAGAACGAATATTAATGCTTCCATACCACTTATCTTCAGGATAGATAAGTAAACTAATCCAGAGGCAGAGAAGAAAACGGCGAATCTTATAATTGAACTAAGAATGCTTCTCTCGCGAGATGATAGGATTCCGACTGCTGGTTCCTCTGCTTCGTAAGCAAATTCCTGTATAGCGATGTCATCAGCTTCATAAGAGGGTATTAACCTATTATTCTCATCGAATAGTGGTGCTATTGCCACTGAGAACTCTCTTCTCCCAGTTCCAGATGGAACAATTATTATATCCTTCTCCGTTGTTTCCCCTGGACCTATAAGTAGGTCTAGAGATGATGGATTTATGTAATCATAGCTCCTGAATCTTAATCTCACACCATAAGTTTTTAACGGATTCCTGATTTTTAACCTGAATCTCGTTGGTTTGAGAGCTTCTATGTTACCAAGCGGAACTATATCTTCAACAGCTATTATCTTTTTAGATTTCAAGATTTTCTCTTTAATGACTCTTACCTTCTCTGAGACTGTGTAAGGAATAATCAATAATGCTAATGCAACAGAGATGAAAGCTACGTAACCTAAAACCAAGTAATCACTATAGAGGAAATAGTACGCTGAGCCAATCACCAAGAGAGCTAGGTAAGATAATAAGCCGATTTCACCAATAATTCTTAGCATGCTCATACGGGATCACGCTCAAATTTTTAAATTTCCTTAATTTTTTCTAATTTTTAAAACATTTTCATTTGATCCATGACGAATCTTTTTCCGATACCTACTTATTTGAAGACATGTTGATTATTTGCTAAGAGACTAAAAATATTGATTAGAGGGATCTAATTGATTAAGGCTGTTATCTTTGATTTCGGCGGGGTCTTAGCTCAACCACGCTGGAACGCTAATATGATAGTGAATCATGTAAGAGATTTCTTAAAATCCAGAAATATTCTTCTTCCAGATAATTTCGCGGAAATTTTAGATAGCGTTATAGGAGAGAAATTTAGAACGGTGAACTGTAATCTCAAAGAAGTACCCTTTGAAGTAACGATAAAGGAAGCTTGTGAAAGAGCTGGAATAGAAATAGATGATAAAACAGCTTATGAAGTGATGCTATTTTTGAGCAATGCTCCTTTTCACGAACTAATACCAGAATCAGAGAGAGTTCTAAGAGAACTTAAGGAAATGAGCTTAAAGATAGGTGTCTTATCCAATACAGCATTCTTTATCCCAAGAAAAATGATTAATAAGAGTTCACTACGAAAATATATCGACGCAATAGTTTTATCAAGAGAAGTCGGTCTCAGAAAGCCACATCCAGCAATCTACTGGGAAATCCTAAGAAAACTAGAAGTGAAACCAGAAGAATCCATATTTGTTGGAGATGTATTAGAGATAGATATTTATGGCGCTAAGAGAGTTGGAATGATAGGAGTCCTAATGGGTAAACCCGAACCAGTATATAAGAGATACAAGGTAGATTTTACCTGCCTAAAAATCCCGAAAGAACTAAAACCAGATTACAGAATAAATAACTTAGAAGAAGTCGTAAGAATCATAAAAACTCTAGGAATCAATAAAACAACATAACGTATTAATACACTACTATATTAAAAAATTAATATTAATGTCTCGTCTCTTAGTTTTCCACACGAACAAATTTAAAGATTCATCGTTTTGATAGTCCTGAAAATAGGAAGGCTAAACCAATTATAATTAGAACTATTGCTCCCAAGTATTCACCATACTTCTCGAAAAACAGCGCTAGGATTTCCGGAGATATAATTAACACTAACCCTAAACCAATGAATAATGCACCCAGTAAAATTTTCGTTAGTGAAAGACCTAAAATCCATGTCCCACGGATGTACGGTGCTTCCTCTGTTTCAACGCGCTCTTCACCAGTATAGACCCTCTTATAAATCTCAGCAGCAATAAAGCCAACTCCCATACCGATCAATATTCCAGCATCAGCACGGTTAAAAAGCATGCCTATTCCAAGTCCCAGAAACATTAGTCCTACGAAGATTCCACCACCCCTACTCAAATTCCACCCCCCACCTCAATTATGCATTTTTATTTACAATACGTTTCTATGAATTTAAATCTATACAATTACTTCCTAGTTAACTCGAATAAAATCACTAGACGATCTCATAGCTTCGTTTTGTCTTTTAGTTCTTCTCAGTCTTTTATTGATTTTTCAGTATTTTTTAGCAATGGGGGGTCTCTTTTAGAAAGGAAGTATCTATGAGAATTCTCTTATTTTTGATGTTTTTGCTATTTGAGTGATGTCTTCTAAGTTGAGGGAAATAATATCATGCAATTTAATTTTATTCTTAGCTATAATAATGTTCCTTGTTTTTAGGTTTAGGTTCCGAATTTTTTCAAGGAACTTATAAGCTTCAGCTACACTTATTAATCCCATTTTGATTTCCAAGCTAGCGATGGTCTTATTTCTACTTGTGATTATTCCATCTATCTCGTTTTTCCTGACTTTCTCAATGTTTCCTCCCAGTACTTCGGCGATTAAATCTAGTATGAATTGCTCAAAGTATTTAGGAACTAGTTTTTTCAATTCCTCTATAACCAATTCATGCGGAATATCGACTTCCCCGTAGCCTAGTTTATCATTTAAGTAAAAATAAGCATCAATCAACGGTGAATCAAGCATGTAATAGTATCTCTTTCTTCCATAGATCTTATATCTCCTAACAATACCCATATGCATTAAGTTCTTTAAATACGATTTTATGTCAGAGGAAGTAAATCTAAAATCTAATAGTCCCGACAAATAAGATGAAATCTGAGTAGGTATCTGATTTCCAGTAGCTAGTGCCTTAATTATAGCCTCATACCTCTCTGTTAACTCTCGACTCTCTTCGAAGAAAATCTCACCTATCAAACCAGGAACTATATTCTTCATTATTATCACTAACCTATCTAAAAACTCGTCAAAACTCATGTTGCTATGAATGTTCTCTAATAATATAGGTTCCCTAGCGAATAATGCTATTTTTACTGCATCCTCAATATTACTTATATGATCTATTAGAGCATTTAGAGTGTCTTTAGGGCTAATTAAACCAATTCTAACTGGAGTTACTATTCCAAGCAGAGGACTTCTCGATCTTAGAATTTTTTCAGCATAAAATAGACTTGATGTAATAAGGATTAATCTAGCTTTAGCTTCAGGTTTAAGTGCATGTAGAAGATCCATGAACTCTTCTCCTAATCTATGAAATTCATCAATAACTATTGTTTTATCACTCATGATATCCCTTTGCAATCTATCCAAGAAAACATCCTTCGATATAGACTCAAAAGACAAGTCCACAAGTTTAAAAATTCTCCCAGAACGAGCTATGAAGTAATATTCATCAAAAGAAACGAACCTCCTAACTAAAAAAGTCTTCCCAGTTTTTCTCCGACCACAAATAAGAATCCATCTCCTCAATTTTTCAATATAGTTCAATTCAGATCTAGGAACCATGATTCCCATATTTATCATTCCCATAATTTTATACTTTAAAGTATGAACATGCGTTTAATAGATAAGAGTATTTCGAAACATCTATAATTAAATTTGGATCACTATATTTTCATTCTAGTTGTTTTCGATAAAACATAGTGCAGTCACGTTATCTATTTCTAATTAGTATTCGAACAATTAATTTCTTCTATTATTTATAATGAAGTACCTAGGTTAGCGTTTATTAGAGAATTGCCGCAAGATGTTTAGGGTTTCCTGAAATAAGCTTAAAAATACTAAAATCAATTTTAATTTATGTACTTGTTTTTAAATTTAATTAATAGCTTTTGCTAATTGCTAATAACGGAACTTTGGGTAATCAATATGAATGAATTTTTTATAAGAATGGTGATAAATGCTATATTAAGAATGCAAAAAGAAATGGAAGCTGTGGAGGAACGTGCTTGGGATAAGCTTATTAAAAAACAAGTAAAGATAAATATGTCTCTAAATGAATTATTAAGTAACTATGCTTTGTATCAATTAATTTACATCGCTAGGGTACTTGGTGTTAAGTATAGTGGTAAGCGTAAGAAAGAATTAATTGAAGACTTATCTAATTTTATTAGGAACGAAGCATGCAATATAGTTAAACAGAAACTCGATAAAGATCAATTATCATTAATAAAAGATATTATTAATTCTGGCGGAGCTATTCATTTAGATTCTGCAGAGAGAAAATATGGCAAAATTAAGAATGATAGTCCTTTCTGGCAACATAATCAACCAAAAACAACGCTTGTTAAGACTTTAGGAACAGGAATTGTATACGTTGGTACATTGAAAGGCGAAAAGAAATTAATTATACCAAGAGAACTATTAACAAAGCTTAGAAAATGTAATAATACTTGATTAGTATTATTACTTAAATGAATAATTAGTTTATTGTTTAAAAAGATGGAAAACTAGCATTAAAGCGTATGATTCATCAAAACATATAAAATTATTTTCTGCATTTGATTTAGTCATGTTTAGATTTCCTTAAGGTGCGTGTTATGGGTTATGTTTTTGTTGATTCATCTAAAGTCGTCTATCATTTCGGGCCAGATATAAGCCCTGTAGCCCACGCTAAATTAGGTGATATTATTTGTTTTGAGACACTGGACTGTTTTTCCAATCAGATATCTTCCGAGAACCAATTAGTAACAAATATTGATTTCTCTAAAGTTAATCCAGCAACCGGCCCAGTACATATTGAAGGGGTCGAGCGTGGTGATGTTCTAGTCGTTAAGATTCTTGATATAGAGACACGGAACTGGGGTGTCATCGTTACTGCTCCTGGTTATGGTGTACTCGGCGATAAGGTAAAGAGCGCTAGGACAAAGATCTGTGAAATCAGGGAAGATAAATTTGTTTACTTTACAGGTAAAGGCTTTGCAAATTTTGTAGGACTAAAGCTGCCTTATAGACCCATGATCGGCGTTATCGGTGTTGCTTACGAAGAGAAAATTCCTTGCGGTGTTCCTGGAAAACACGGAGGAAACATGGATACGAAACTCATTACGAAAGGTACAACAGTTTATCTACCTGTTTTCAAGGATGGAGCTTTATTAGGTATCGGGGACTTACACGCGGTTATGGGGGATGGAGAGGTTTGTGTCGCAGGTTGCGAGGTTTCGGGGAAAGTCTTAGTGACTACCGACGTTATAAAAGGGAAGAGCATTCCATGGCCTATTGTCGAGACGGATGATGCATTTTATCTTATTGTATCTCTAGAAGATATTAACAAGGCACTGTATGAAGCCACGGATCTAGCGGTTAGAATTCTGCAACATAGTTTAGCGCTAGATTGGAACGAAGCTTATATGATTGCTAGTATGATCGTGGACATCCAGATAAGTCAACTAGTGGATCCAGCCAAAACTGTTAGAGCTAGAATACCCAAGGGATATGTATCATTAACAAAGATCCTTGAAGCTCTCAGCAAAACTTAGACTAACCCATTTATGCTTTACATCCTATTGATTTAGAGTGAGAGAGATGAGTGGTTCATTTAAGATAGATCTTGTGGAAATCCATTATAGTTCTAGAGAATGATGATTCGCTAGTTTCTCTATTTTTTCTTGCAGCCAAGTAATCAACAGTTAGAAGAGTCATTAATAACAATAGTGATTCTTTCCTGAATTTTTTATCTTTTTGAAATCTCTCCCATAACCCATTCTTCATATCTTCAATTGAAGATACTAAGTCAAGTTTTAAATTACTGCCCTTTATTTTTTTAACAACGTTTTCAAAACATTTTAACTCTAAGTCACTAATATGATTCTTTTTTCTGAAATAATCTAGTATTTCTACTAGTGAGCCGAGGAGTGCGTAACCTTTCCGAAAACTATTCTCTCTAATTCTTCTTAATACTTCATTAATTTTCCTGCGCATAGCATGATGATGATAGAGTATTGAGAATAACACAGCTTCATACATGTCGTATTTTTCTACATTAAAATTATCCTTTTTGATCAATTGTTTTCTGAATAAATTAAATATATACGCTGAAAGGAATTCGTGTCCAAAGAAAGATAAGTATCCCTTAGACCAATTCTCTTGATAAAATATCTTACCGAAATCATGGAAAATAACTGCTAGTCTAGCTAGCTTTAAGAAATCCTTATCTAGTTTCGATGCGTAATTAATTAACCTAGAACTATTCGGAATAAAAATGAGTGCTGTTTTTATGTGATCTATTAATAATTCCTTAGAATCATTGGCAAAATAACTATAGATCTCAAGCATTTATATTCATCTCGGAATCAAACCAAACTCATTATCATAGGAAGCATCTACGATAAATGATAATACGTTATACTTATACATGTATCTAATCAGCTCCTTCGCGCTTTTGGGAGTAATATTAATATCATGTAATACAAGTTTAGTTTCGCCTGTTTCGCGATCCTTCACTCGAACAATAGCATTTAAAATATTCATTCTTCGGAGAGTTTCAAAAGAGAGAGGAATATTTAGTGATGCTAGATCTCGTACAGTTAACTCAACTAAATTATTTTTTAAATGCTTATTAATCCTCGACGAATCAATCACAGGTATAAGAGTACCCTCTCTAACAAAACTGCCCTCTAACTCATAAAACTTATTTATGGCCCTAAGCGAACCCACATCAAGATTAAAGAGAAGCCTTATTAATGAATTAACCTCCCTCATATTGATTTCAAAGTCAGACTCCATATAAACTGAATTAAGGAAATTTCTATAACTGCTCGGTAAATGTACATTGAATTTACTACTATCAAGGCTACGAAGGTTCCTCAAGTAATCTAATACTCTCTCAACAAGGGTAGCTTGATAAACCTTGTAACGATTATGGGTAATTCTTAGTTCATTATTCTTTGTCTCGTACCATATATAGATAACTCCGTATGATTCACCGTTATACCTCAGAAATCTACCTAGTCGCTGGATAAGAGAATTTGCAGGCGCTATTTCAGTGATAAATAAATCGGATGACACATCTACACCTGCCTCTATAACCTGTGTAGAAACTATAATGTATCTCTCTCCACTACTTATTAGTTTCCTTAACTTATTAATCTTGATCTCCCTATCTTTCTCACTGAATCTTGAGTGAAGAAGAATTATATTATGAGTATCAATTGAACTCTTAATCAAATTATAAAACTCTACTGCATCGCTAACAGTGTTAAATACAATTATTATCTTATCATGATCCATAGCTCTGGATTTAAGCCATTCAAGTAATTTACTGAACTTCTCATCGCTATCGAGTCCCTCAAGATATATCTTGTATCTTTTTTGCGATCTCTCTTTAACGAACTCCTTATCGAATTCCTCCTTAAATGAAATGAAAGATAATTTCTCAAGCTCAATTGGAATAAGATTATTCTTAAGAGCTATCTTTAATGCCTCTGGAATCGTTGCCGACATTAAAACTAATTTCTGGTCATTTAAAATAGCTATCTTCATTAATGCCAATAAAAAATTAAGAGATTTAGTAGAGTCAGCCAGCAAATGTGTTTCATCTAGAATCAAATTGGATAAAGCTACTGAAGCCCAGGAAAATAAGAAATGGCCTAGGGAGCCGCCAGATGTTCCAGTCCAGAATTTCACAACCTTATTTAAGTCTTCTGGAGCGAGTCCAAATAATGTTAAGGATAATGTATCTATGGTCGTTAAGGTTACGGGCTTAGATAAGTATGGTGAGTGAGGGTTATGCATGTATCTCTTACCTAGTAGGAGATCACTATGAATCAGTTTCTTGAATTTCGCGTATTGATCCTCGAGAAGAGTTCTTAAGGGATAAGAAACGATAGTTTTGAGATCTTCCTCTAAGGAAAAAAGAGATAGAGTGGCTGAAACAGTTGTTTTACCATACCCCGTGGGAGCCTCAATAATAAATATATTTTTATCATGCCACTCAAAGCTCAACTTATCTAAAACCGTATTTATGAAAGGTCTCTTATTAATCCCATTAAACCAATTATTAATTACCTTATTGAAATGCCTCTGAAACATGTTTCTGTTCATGATAAATTTACCTGATATAAGCAAATGAGCGAATTATATTAGCATATCTAGGTATCCGCCAGGAATCTTTCTTATTCGCAGTATTACGTATTTTTATGTAAGCTTTATTTAGTCCATTTATGAATTCGAATAATCCCTGAGCATCACCCAGCATAATGAATCTATATAAGTTCCGTAATGCTTCTAGAATATTATCTGATTCAACCCAATTATTCTTTAATGCATCCAACAAGACTTCTCCTGGAGCGAGAATCTTAGATAAATTATTAATGAACGCATCTGTATCTCTAACATAACTGCTAATATGCTTCAAGAAATAAGGTTCTTTAAATAATGTTATTGGAGTATGTTCATATATCTTATATGTCTGCCCCTCTTTAGCAATTTTCAGCAAGTTTAGTGCGAGTTTATCTAGATTCTCATTAATCATTAATTCATGAATCCTCATGTTTAGAGCAAGTTCGAGTAAAAGCAATTCATTAAACGTAGTGTACTTTAATATGTCTCTAACTACTTCTCTAACTGTATCCTTTAAAATAAAGAAGATATCCATCAAATTTGTATTGAATTGCAATAAGAGATTTAATTCCTCTTCAGGGTAATAAAACAAGAAATAATAGTATTGAGTTCCCTGAGAATAAATATTCATAACAAAAGATGAGTACAAGCCTATAAGGAATAGGAGAGCTGCACTAGCTGAAAGAAATATGGTTATTTGTCTTGATGTGAAACGAGTTTCAAGCGATGAGAAACCCGTATACCTATCTATCTTCATTATCTGAGGCGCTGTAATCTCTTTCTTTCCGCCAATAATCATCTCTGAGCTCTTAATTTCTATACTGAGATCACTAGAATTAATAGTTAAATTCTTTAAATTAGCTGTATTTAATAAAGATTCAACAAATTCTTTCGCCATTAAATTAGTGTAATTAGATTTCTGCTCAACCATATGTAAAATGACTTGCTCAGTATACTTATTTGGATCCAAATACATTAATAATTGTTCAGGAAAACCAACTCTAAGCTTCCCTTTCTTGATCATTGATAAGTCATTACCAGCAATATACAATTTAGCATTCTCTGGTAGTGTCTTACTAACTTTTTCTAATGCTTGATACAAACTCCCGTAACGATAATACTGCAATAATCCTTCATAGAGCACTTGGCTAAGAAAAGTTAAATCAGGTGGCAGATTAGGCATCATCTCCAACCCAAAATCACCTCATCCTTATACCTATACATAGCTAAATTCTTCGAGATCTCAATAACATACTCAGGATCAGAAGAAGTAACTCTCAAAGGCACTAGATACGGTAAAAGCTTTTTTCCCGCAATATAATTAGTAACAGGGTTATCACTCTCATTATAAGCTTCTATCTTAAAAGGATCAATATAAACCTCAAAAACCCATTTCGCAGTTAATTCTTTAA
This sequence comes from Promethearchaeati archaeon, assembly GCA_026993975.1. GTDB lineage: Archaea > Asgardarchaeota > Njordarchaeia > Njordarchaeales > Njordarchaeaceae > Njordarchaeum. The sequence continues at coordinate 10,902 of JALWRR010000196.1, forward strand.
GCAATCTAATATTCTCGCTAAATGGAAAACTATAATTAACACTACCTCGAGACTCACTAATTAATTCAAGATCATCCTCTCCTACTTCAATGACATTAGTCACATTAACAATACTTTCCTTAGAACCCAACCTATGAATACCCCAAAAGTCATTTGAGTTAACGCTGAAGCCGTTGAAGTTTGTGTCTTTAAAAATAATAAAAAATCTTAATTTAGGAGCCTCATTATCTAACTAG
>JALWRR010000197.1 GCA_026993975.1 Promethearchaeati archaeon
GATTGGAGAGAGGTCTGGATTGAGAATAATGCCTACATAATCCACTACATAGGGAAAGACATAATATATCATCACGTTCTATTTTGGCCTGCGATGTTAATGGTAAATGGTTTTTCTCTGCCAAAGGAAATAAGAGTACGAGGTTTTGCCACTCTAGAAGGACAAAAAATGAGCAAGAGTCGAGGTCATGTCATTGATTTAGAGGAGTTCGTTAATATGTGGAATCCGGAATATTTACGTTTTTACTGGGGATTAACTACGTCAGAGAGCTTGGATGACGGTGACTTTAGTTTAAGGGAATTTCAAGCAAAGATAAACAAAGTGCTAATCGGTGAGATAGGTAATTTTATTAATAGAGTTCTTAAACTAGTAGTAAGAGGCAACATAAGGAAAGGAAAATTAGACACTGATTATATTTTTAGTTTGATAAAACTGAAAAATGAATATGAGCGATACATGAGTGAAAATAAGTTTGATGAAGCGTTAATAACAGTTATTAATATAGCTGGAATAGGAAATAAGCTACTTAGTGATAGAGAGCCATGGAAAAATCTAGAAAGCGAGATAGCGAGAAATACACTATTTACTGCACAAGCAGCAGTTATATTGATATCTATTCTAGCAGATCCTTATTTTCCAGAATCAGCTCAAAAATTAAGGAAGACTATTGGGATTACTGATAACATAAATAAAGTATTTCTGAACCTAGACTCTGTAATACAGAATGAAGATTTTATATCAGATTCCCTAACTACAATACTAAATCAAAAAAATGAGATAAAACCGCTTTTCATTAAAGTAAGCGATGCAGAAATTAATGAAATAAGAAAAAAGCTAAGAGGTGGCAATTTATGAAGTCGAAATACTTATTCCAATGGATGCAATCAAAATCAGTTAATAGAAAAAAGCGAGCGATAGAAAAACTGGCTTTCATGTGCATGCAGGATAAATCAATTCTAAAAGATTTTTTTGAAGCTTTGTTAAAGATGGTAGAAGATGATGTTACAGAAGTTAGAGCAATGGTTTATAAAGCGATGTATAGACTTGCTTTGAAATACAAAGAAGTAATTAATAAGACACTAGAAATCTATAAGACGAAATTTAGTGAAGAGGAATCATTACCTAAAACTATAATTCTCAGCGGCATTAAGAAAATTATCGAGGTTGAACCAACTATCTACGATGATTCTGTAAGAGATATGATTCAAGAGTCTATAGAATCCGAGGACGTGAATCTTCGATCGATTGGAATTAGATTTCTAAGTAGCTTAATAGCATTAGACAATGACTTCGTGCTAAATAACATAGATAATGTATTGGCGGCAGCAAAAAGCGATAACATAAACTTAATGTTAAGTGCTTTTGATGTGTTAAAGAATGTTGTATCGTCATTGCCTGAGGATAAAATTTCAGAAGTTCGTTCAGCGGTAATAGGTGCGTTAGAACATGGTTCTTATCTAGTGAGAAAACATGCGTTAACAGTGCTTAACAATATGTTAATAGAGAAGAAAACGGAGGTTGATGAAAACGTAATTAGGCTAATTAGAAAAAAATTACGTGATAATAGTGATTTCGTAAGGCATGAGGCTTTAAGAAGTGTATTTATTATTGCCAAGGATGATCCCTATTTAGTAGATGGGTTCTTAAGCATTATCGTAAAAGATTACTTGCTCAATGGGAAAAACAAAAATCTGAAGTTATCTGTCCTCAATTACCTAAGCGAGAATATCGAGAAGATTCCAAGAGAAATTTTGTATAGGCATGAATTACCGAGAGCTCTAGATATAATCGATAGAAACACAGTTAGGAAAAACGAGAAGTTATCACGAATTAAAGATCTAGCAAAATTTATTTTAGAAGAGAAATTGGGAGTAACCTATGAAATGAGAAGAAATATGCGTTGAAGCTATTTTTCAAAAAACATATCTAATGTAGCTTTTTTCTCTTTCTTTTCTTTAGTCTTCTCCTCTCGGTGTTCTTCAACAGCGTATTTAAATGACGTGTATCTCGGGCCAATTCTACTGAGTTCATCTTGATATGCCTTCATTAAAACGGAGCTTAGTTTCGTTCTTTCATCTTTTCTTTTAATATAGTGTCTTAGAAAGAGCTCTATGGTCTCCTTAGGAACATAAAGTCTTGCGAATAATCTGCCAACTATTTCAGGATTTTTTCTAACTAGATAAAGAAGGAACTGTAACTCTCTTCTGGCCCCTTGTCTTGATTGATGAGTATATTTGGCGTAAAGTTCTATTAATGGTCTTAATCCTAGTTTCCTAACATTAACTTCCTCTTCTTCCTCGGTCTCTCCCTCCATAAGCTTTTTCATTCTGCTTAATTCCTCAACTATTGTTGGTTTATTTACTCTTATTTTCCTTAGCGCCCAAATGTTTTTGGATGGCTTACCATATTTAGCCATGCTGTACGCTAGAATATTCATTGCATCTCTATATGCAATTCTCCAGTTTTGTGAGCGAGCTCCCAGTCGATATAGGTAGTCTGCATAAGCTAGCTCACTATAGAATGGAAAGATATCTTTTTTCTGGTCAATAAAATTATATGCATTCTCCCAGACCCATAATATAATATCCCAGACATCTACATCAACTATTGAACTCAAGTATTTTTGGGCTTTAAATGCTGATTGATCTAGATCATCGCCCTTAAACGCAAAAGCATAGCGTAATGCATCCTGTATACTCATCATCTCTTCATGGAAAATCTCAGGGAGAACGCCTGTACGATAATATGTTTCGAGAGCCTCAACAACTGTTCTAAAATCTGGTGCGTATTTAGCCAAGTAATTAACTACGTTTTCTGGAAATGGTTTCCCTATTCTCTTCGAGATGCGAGATATAAGGGTTTTAATCTGATAATCGTACGGTCGATCAAAGAAAACAGTGATGGATCGGGTCATCAAGTACCTAATTTTCGGGTCATGCATAATATTTGCGGTAAGCGCGATCGGCACTCGGATCTCATCTAGTAATCTTATTAGTGCTGAAAAACCACCTTTATCTTCTTTACCAGATAATCCATCTACCTCATCAAGCAGAACTATTCTACTAGGTTTATTAGGATCTCCCCCTAAAGTAAATCCCATAGATTTAGTAGCTTCAGCCACTATTTCTCTAATAACACGGGAATTTCTTTGATCGCTCGCATTAAATTCAACTACTATCACTCCCTCTTGCCATCCTAAAGCGTAAATAGTTGATGTTTTTCCATTTCCAGGAGGACCAACTAGCAAGATTGGCTTATATGGTGGTATAGGCGGATGAGTAGGAGGGATTATCTCTTCAGAGATCTCAGATAGAAATTGTCCCCAGATGCGATTAATCCATTTCCTTATCTCTATAGTCGCTGTTGGTTTTAGATCCGTTGAGAGATCTTTCTTTTTATCTATTGGTTTGAATAACGTATAATGAATCATTGGTGTATCGCTTTTCCCTTCCTCGATCCATTTCTCAAATTGCGATCTAAAGAAATCTCGCCACTTCTGCTGATATTTTTTTATCCAAGTTTTCCCTTCATCTGTATGAGCGAACTTATACCACTTATCTCTTTCTTCAATATTCCAAATTTTATCTATATTCCATGAGATAATCCAATTACGCCACCAAGTTAATATCTGCTTTTTCTGTTTTCTAGTCAAAATAACTTCATCCAATGTTCTTGGTCTGAATAACTCCGTCCATGGTATTCTCTTATAAGTACTTGTCTCAGACAATGAATTCACCATCCTCCATGGAGAATTCGGATTTTTTCGTTCTGGTACATATATTAATACTTAGGGTCTATCGCTTATTAAATTATTTATCATGAATGTTATAGAGTTTAAGATTTTTAAGAGCTATTAAATGTATCTTAAAGCTACAAGTTTATTTATTGTTCTTAATACAATCTCATCTCTCAAGTCACAGTTAATATCATAAAGATTGATAAATAAGAAATTATCTTCTGATATCCATTTACACCACAACTGGCTTTTCATATCTAGGCAAAAAAGCTCTTTTCCAGAAGCATCGCTCACAATAATTTCTTGTGAATTATCTCCATTTATATCTCCAACAAGTATTTTTGAGCCATCTAAAGGAAGTTGGTACTCAGCTAAAGGTTCTCCATCAATTTTATAAACTTTAAGAAGCCGAGTATTAATTGTTTTTTGGCCAATAGCTATTATCTCCTTTTGTCCATCGCCATCAATATCAGAAAGTTCAAAACTAACAATATTTTCTCTGAATATTTTAAAAGAATCAAAAGCATTTCGGCTTAAATCATTAATAAGTAGTATATTTCCATCGCTAGCAATAATAACCTCATCTACTCCGTCTCCATCTATATCATCGATCTTTGCGCTTAATATATCTAAAGGAATTGTTTTTTCGTTTACTGTTTTCAGTTTTTCATTTTGCCGATATAAGCTAACTGTATTATTATGTACTACTAGTAATCCGCTTAGCGTAGTATTTCCTACCAATATTTTACCATAATCAAGAGCGTAAATTGGTTTATCTAGAGTTAGTCTTGACATAATGCTACCTGACTTAATAATATTTATTGAAGAAGTGACATCAACTACGATTATTTCAGGTAAATGATCATTATCAATATCAGTAGCAAAGATTCTTAGAGGTAGTGAAGGTAAGGCCACATTATAGTAAATTTCTTTTAAATCGGGGTCAGCGAATACAATACTAGGTTGTTCTGTAGCAAATATAACTTCCAATAAACCATCCTTATTCACATCTCTAACAATAAGGTCTCTGATCTTCTCCCGTACAAGGTCTTTTCTTTTCTTGATTTTCCCATCATCAGCTGACACAATTATTATATCCCCAGAGATATTACTAGTGATTATCTCTATGGAATTATCATTATCCAAATCACAAAATACGGGTCTCGTGGATCCAAACCCAATACCCCTTAGTTGCCATAAGATTTCTAGTTTATGCATTAAGTACCCCATTATAATTATTCACAGTTACTATGTATGTTAAGCGCTGAAACTATTTCATTGTACCTATTTCTTATTGTTGATTCTGTGGTGGCTGCAACCTCCGCTATTCTCCGTCGACTTCGGACTTCACCAGTAATCATAGAGGCGTAATATATGGCTGCAGCAGCTAAACTAGCTGCATTTTTTGTCATTATCGATCGCAATACTTTAACTCGATTAAGTATATCAATTGCTGTTTTTATGCACGCGCTGGATAATTGGAGATCCTTAGCGAACATATACACGTAATCTTCAGCACGAGGTAGTTTGACATCAATCTTAACTATTTCACGTAGAGCTCTATAAGTCTTTGAGAACTTCTTTTTAGATAGCCCTAATTCATGCAAAAACCGGTCTAAGGGTCTATAATTACCACTATTCCTAAGAGCTATAAAGATTGCAGCTGAAACTAAATATGGTGCTTCCCTCTTAGTAATATGTCTCTTAGAGATATATCTCGCTATTATTCTCAGAGATTCATGCTTTATATTGTCGGGCAACCTAAGTTTTTCACTAAAATCTCTAATGTAATCTCTACATATGTTTAAATCCCGCTGCAAACGATTGCTATAAAAAGGCTTATCATCATTTAATTTAGTTTTTATTGTGTATTGCCCTATAGTTAAATAGGGTTGCTGTTTTGGCGTGGTAACGCGTTTAAATATGATTTTTTCTTGAGCTGAGAAGTACCTCCTTTCGTCTTCTGTTGATAAAGTATTCTCCTCTATAACTAATCCACAGTTCTGGCATACTAATACTCCATTATCCTCGAAATATACTAAGTCAGTCGATCCACAATTAGGGCATCTTTTAATACTATTGGTATTTTTTATCAGATTATGTCACCTTTACTTAAAAAAGAATTAATGATTCGCGATTAAAAATCAAATTTAAAGAAGAATAAGAGTCTAGTAATATTCAGATATTATCTCAGAATTCTTTATCTCATTTAATTTAGTGCTTGTTTGGGATACTATTAAATATGATTAAATTCTATGAAAATCTTATCTTTTAGTAAAAATCAATACTTCTCACCACCCCTGGTGAAACCTAATGTCAATAAATCTAGCTGATATTAGAAGAATCGAGAAAAAATGGCAGAAAAAATGGAATGAAGCAAAAATATTCGAACCGGCTATAGATGCAAATAAACCAAAATTCTTTATTACAGTCCCATATCCATACACTTCTGGGCCTCTCCACATAGGGCACGGTAGAACTTATACAATTGGAGATATTATAGCGCGTTATAAGCGGTTAAAAGGATTTAACGTGCTTTTTCCAATGGCTTTCCATATAACTGGAACCCCAATAGCTGCTATATCAGACAGAATATCTAATGGGGATCAGAAAGCAATATCAATGTACAGAGAATATATATTAATGTACGAGAATGATCCCAACAAAGTTAATGAGATCCTGGAATCGTTTAAAGATCCATTTAATGTAGCTACTTATTTTGCGAATAAAATAAGTTCTGACTTTATAGCACTAGGTTACTCTATTGATTGGCGAAGAAAATTTCATACTGGTGAGAAAATTTACAATAAGTTCGTTGAATGGCAATATCATAAATTAATGGATAAGGGAGTGCTTAAAAGAGGCAGTCATTACGTAACTTATTGCTTACTGCACAGGCAACCAGAGGGGGAAGATGATATCCAGGATGCTGATATAAATCCAGTGGAGATTATTGAATTTGTGGCTATAAAATTTAAATTCGAAGACGGTTTTATCTTGGCTTCAACGCTTCGTCCAGAAACCATTTTTGGAGCTACTAATCTCTGGGTTAATCCTGATTCAGAGTATGTGAAAGTTAAGTTTAGGGGAGAAGTTCTTTACATGTCGAAAGAGGCAGTAATAAAATTTGAACACCAATATAAGGAAGTTGAAGTCGTTTCGAAGATTAAAGGTACTTACTTCATTGGTAAGAAGGTTATTGATCCTCTTAATAATGAGCTTATAATCCTGCCTGCTTCTTTTGTTGATCCAGATACTGCAACTGGTTTTGTTTATTCTGAGCCATCAGATGCTCCATATGATTATGTGGCTCTTGAAGAATTAAAGAGGAATTCCGAGATCATCAATAAGTATGGATTATCTCCCGAAGTAATAAAGAAGATCAATCCAATAAAAATAATTAACGTCGCAAATATAGATGGGCACCATGCAGAGATCGTTGTTAAAGAGATGGGAATAACTAGTCAAAATGATCCAAGATTAGAGCATGCTACTAAGAGAGTATACAAAGAGCAATATTATAACGGAGTGATGAATGAAAAAGCTGGTCCATTTGCTGGAATACCGGTAAGAGAGGCAAAGGATAAAGTTAGAGATTGGTTAATTAGGGAGAATAAAGCATTAATATTTTATGAGACATCTAGAAAAGCGTTTTGTAGAGCTGGTGGAAAAATAATAGTGGCGAGAATAGATGATCAATGGTTTATTGATTATTCTCAGACATGGTGGAAAGAGAAAACTAGAGATTGGCTTAAGAAAATGATAATTTTACCGGAGAAATACAAAAAATTATTCTTTGATACTGTTGATTGGTTGCATGAGCGTCCCTGCGCGAGAAAGAGGGGGCTTGGAACAAGATTACCCTTTGATCCTGAGTGGGTGATAGAAAGTTTATCAGATTCAACTATATACATGGCATTCTATACAATTGTGCATTTAATTAGAAAATATAATATAGAGTCAGAGCAATTAAAGCCGGAAGTATTCGATTTTGTTTTTCTTGGAAAGGGCAACGTTGATGAAGTTTCTCGTAACACTGGTATACCCTCAAGCGCATTAAAAGAGATGAGAAGAGAATTCGAATATTGGTATCCATTAGATCAAAGACACACAGGCATACCGCATATATCTAATCACTTAACGTTCTTTATAATGCATCATATAGCTATTTTCGATGAGAAGTATTGGCCTAAAGAAATCACATTAAATGAGCTAGTTATTAGAGAAGGAAGAAAAATGAGTAAAAGTAAAGGTAATGTAATACTACTAAAGCAGATTGCGGAGGAGTATAGTTCAGATCTATTTAGATTGTATGTCGCTTCAGCAGCTGATCTAGATAGCATACTTGATTGGAGAGGGAAGGAGGTCCAAAGTGTTCAATCAAGATTATTACGTTTTGTAACAATTGCTTTTGAGGCTATAGAAAAGGGCGGGAGTGAAAATTTCGGAAATAAAGTAATTGATAAATGGTTCTTAAGCAAGTTCTATAAGAGATTAAGTAAAGCTGGAGAGATAATGGATAACCTAAAATTCAGGGATTTCGTAATAAGTATGTTCTTCGAAATGCTGAAAGATCTGAATTATTACGAGAAAAGAACTAGTCATAACAGAATGCTAGTTGCTATAAGAAAGATATTGCCAGAATGGGTAATAGTCTTGTCTCCAATAATTCCACATGTCGCGGAGGAAATATGGAGTAGGTTAGGCAATAAGTCTTTTGTATCTAATCAGAGATGGCCAGAGGTGCGGATGGATCAAATTGATGAAGAAGCGATATTTCTCGAAGAGGTAGTATTAAAGACTGTGGAAGGAATAAAAGAAATCTTAAAAGCGCTTAAGAAGGAAAAATCTAATAAATGCTGGATCATTATTGCTAATGATTTCAAGAGAAGGCTTTTCATAGAACTAAAACAGAAAATAGATCAATATGGTTATAATTTCGGAGCAATTATTCGTGAATTAATGAAAAAAGATGAATTCAAGAAGGAAAGGAATCTTGTTACTAAGATAGTGAGGGATGTTGTGAAGAAAAGAGAGTTGCTTCCAGATAAAATACCCACTGCTGCTCGAGAGTATCAAGTATTAAGTGATGCTGCTTTATTTATTAAGAGTGAAATAGGCGGTGAAGTAATCATCTTGCATGAAGACGAAGCAGTAAAAAGGAATGTTCCACGAGCAAACCTGGCGCTTCCTGGGAAACCAGCACTATTTTTAGAATTTTAGAGAATAATTATTCAATGTCTTTTATTGATTTTTGGAAATCTGGTGACGTTATTTGATTTGGAGTGGAAAAGAATTAACAAAATGGATTTCTAATGTTGGCGTTGAACAAATACAACCGAATGGAATTGACTTAACAGTGCGTGAGATATATACCTTTGAGGGGTCTGGAGCTTTGATGAGAAGCGGGAGACAGATACCTAAATATAGGGAATTGAGATCAGATACATGGTTCTTAGATGTGGGTGCTTATTTGGTTAGATACAATGAATATATTCGTATACCTCAAAATGCTGTTGCGATTGTATTGCCTCGATCATCACTACTTAGAATGGGTGCAACTATATATACTGCCCTTTGGGATAGTGGTTATGAAGGCAGGGGTATTGGATTATTACAAGTATTTAACCCAAAGGGTATTAGATTGGAGAGGGGAGCTAGAATTGCTCAAATAATCTTTATTAGTGCTAGGAGCTCTGGTGTTTATACAGGGAGATGGAAGGGTGAGAAATGACTAAATGATATGCAAAGTACGAATCCTAAAGCTGATCCTAATGGGTTTACTTAATGGAAAAAAGTGTCTAGAATACGGTTGTTTTAAATGTTGCTTAGAAACAGAAATGATTCTATCTTACAGCGATATACATAGGATAATTAAACTAGGTTATAAACTAGATGAATTCGCGTATTTTGATGGTCATTACTGGAGGTTAAGGAATAATAATAGGCGATGCTATTTTCTCTCGAATGATGGGCGATGCAGAATTTATAAACATAGACCGAAAGGTTGTATGGCGTATCCCGTTATTATCATAGAGTCCGAAAAAGAGATAAGATGTGGAGTAGATGATTATTGTCCATTTAGCAATGAAATAAATCTAAAAGAATTGAGGGATGGGTGTAAGATACTAATTGAATTATTCAGAGAGCTGGGAGAAAAAATAATAGTTGACTAGATATATTCAGTTATTGGGACTTCCGACGTCTCCTTTTTCTCAAAACGGCGCTTTCTCTTTTTCATTTCCTCAATTGACTTAACGAAATGTTCTTTCTTGACAAATCTCGGATTACTTTCTAATGCCTCCTTTATTTTCTTAGGATCAACAACTTTTTCTACGAATTCCCGTAGTCCCTTAATAACTCCTTCACGACAAACTGCCTCTATATCTGCACCTGAAAATCCATCAGTAATCCTAGCGAGATCTTTCGCTAGAGCATCTACACTCTCAGCTAATGCCTTCTCATGTTTCTTCAAATGAATCTTGAATATTTCTATACGGGATGCTTCGTCTGGCATAGGAACTTCTATAATCCTATCAAATCTTCCAGGGCGCAATAAAGCTGGATCAATTAAATCTGGTCTGTTTGTAGCAGCTATTACTACTACATCATGAAGATCTTGAATACCATCCATTTCAGTGAGCAATTGCGACACAATACGTTCAGTTACTCTTGAATCCCCAAACCCTATACCTCTAGCTGGAGCAATAGCATCAATCTCATCAAAGAATACAACTGCCGGCGCGTATGTTCTTGCTTTTCTGAATATTTCTCTGATTGCTTTCTCGCTTTCACCAACCCATTTACTGAGTATCTCAGGTCCTCGAACAGCTATGAAGTTTGCGTTGCTTTCTGTAGCTACTGCTTTAGCTAGGAGTGTTTTTCCAGTACCAGGTGGACCATACAGCAATATACCCTTAGGAGGTCTTAATCCAGCATACTCAAATAAAGTGCGATATTTCAATGGCCATTCTACCATTTCTTGTAATCTCTTCTTAACCTCGCTTAAACCGCCTATATCTTCCCAATGCACATTAGGAATCTCTATGGCAACTTCTCTTAAGCCAGATGGTTTAATTTCACGTAGAGCAGCTTTAAAATCATCCATTGTTACTTGTAGCTCCTCCAGGATCTTTGGATCCAAGCGTCTTTCATCTAAATTAAGTCTTGGTAATATTCTCCTTAATGCTGACATTCCTGCTTCTCGCACAAGTGCAGCTAGATCAGCACCAGTGTAACCATGAGTAACTTCAGCTATTTTCTCTAAATCAACATCCTCAGATAATGGTACTCCACGAGTGTGCACCTTAAGAATTTCTAATCTAGCTTCTCTATT
>JALWRR010000198.1 GCA_026993975.1 Promethearchaeati archaeon
CTTCTTTACTTACTTTGATTAATTGACCATTGCAAACTGGACATCTAATTGGGTTTATATTCTCATTTATTAGAGAGAAATCATAATTTATTTCAACTAGAACTTTTTTTATTTTATCTATTATAGTTTTCTCTGTGACAAAAATCACTCCTAAGCCATATCTTTTAGCTCTATTTGCTAATTCCTTGTCCCGAGTAACGATGATGAGATCACGATTTAGCGCCACTGTGATTATTTTGTCATCGACATTAACGTTATCTCCTTCCCTTAATTCTCCTGCCCAAATTGTATAAAAACCAAGCATTCTAAGCCATCTAGCCAATTTACCAAGCATTTCATCGACTATAAATCTCTTCGTAACTGTTTACCCCATTTTAGCTGATTCATTAAAATAATCCATTAAGTTATAGTCTTCTTGATTTAAAAAATAAAACATTAAATTTTCTCAAAAATAAAGAATAAATTTTAATATTGATGCAGAAAAACGAGAAGATTTGCTTAAGGCATGGAGGATGAATGTATTGAGAAATGAACCAGGACTAAATGGATATACTGGTAAAGCGCTTAACTTTCTAAATGAAAATAAGATAGATGTATGGGATGAAGTGAAAATTCAGATGGCTGGCTTAGAGATTAATGGAATTATTCTACCGGCGCCTTCTGGAACAGAGGATCTAATTTTTCTAAAACTTGAAAACGGATATAATGTAGCTTTTTCTGTTGAAAAAATAAACAAAATCGATAAAATTGGGAAAAAAGAAATACATTATAAAATTCCCGAAAAAAGTCTTAAAGTTATTTCTGAGCGCCCTAATGTATCATTAATAGGAGCTGGAGGCACTATAGCTTCGAGAGTTGAGTATAGTACAGGAGCAGTTAAACCCGCGTTCTCTATCCATGAATTATCTCAAGCGATACCAGAAATATTTTCTATTGCAAACATTAAACCAATAGAATTATTTAATATATTTAGCGAAGACATGCGTTCAGACTACTGGATTAAAATGGCAATTAAAGTAGCTAAAGAGATAAACTCGGGTGCGGACGGTATCGTGATCACTCATGGAACTGATACAATGCAATATTCTGCATCCGCATTAGCATTCATGATACAGAACTTAGCAGTTCCTGTTGTCTTTACCGGCGCTCAGCGAAGTAGTGATAGACCGGCCTCAGACGCCACTGTAAACGTTATTCATTCAACGCTATTTGCTGCTAAGGGAAAGATAGCTGAATCCGTTGTCTGTATGCATGCATCTTTAGATGATACAAGTACATTAATTCACAGGGGGGTAAGAGTTAGAAAGATGCATAGCAGTAGAAGAGATGCCTTTCGAACAGTAGGTGATACGCCTCTAGCGCGGATTTCAGGCAATAAGATCAACTATATTGAAGGACATGTATTTGTCACTCGTGGCAAATATGATAAGTCTGAGACATATGCGGATGCAAAATTTTGTAAAAAAACCGCTCTAATTTATGTATACCCATATATGGATCCAGATATCATCGAAATACTAATCGATAAGAGGTATCGTGGTCTAATAATTGCTGGTACTGGTTTAGGACACGTACCTGATAACCTATTAAGCACTATCAAGAGAGGAATAGAGGAAGATATGATTATAGCTATGACGACACAATGCATCTGGGGCCCAGTTAAACTTGATGTTTACGAAAGAGGAAGAGAATTAAAGCGCATTGGTGTTATTCCAGCTGACGGAATGTTACCTGAAACAGCTTTTGTCAAGCTTGGATGGTTATTAGGACATGATTATGATAAAAGTACTGTTATTAAGAATTTTCTGAGCGATATGAGATATGAGATATTAAAATCAGAACCAGTTAACGCGTTCTTTGAAAACATATAATATCTCAGCGCTACTATTATTTGTTTTTTTAAATTTTGGATAACATCTCGCTCACTAAAAGATCTATATTTGTTCCATTTTTTGCTGAAATTGGTACTATAGTGGCGTTGGATGTTAAATCATGCTTTTTTAATATGTGCTCTAGCTGCAGTTTCTTTGTCTCTATGTCAAAATTACTCTTTAATAAATCAATTTTATTTAATGCGATAATTAATTCTTTATTTCTCGTTAATGCCCCAATCTCTCTGAGATATCTTATTATCGTTTCAGCCTTTATCTGGAACCAATCTGATGGATCTGAAGCATCTACAGTTAATATAATTAGATCAGAATATCGGAGATCTTCTATATTGATCTCGAATGACTTGATTATACGAGGATCAAGATCTATAACGAAACCAATAGTATCTATAATTAATATCCTTTCGGATCCATACATTTTTGAGTACTTACTTGATAATGTTGTGAAAGGTAAATCACTAACAGGCTTATTTTCATATGTTAATGCATTAAATAACGTTGTTTTTCCAGCATTATAATAGCCAGCAATACAGGCTAGAATAAAACCTCTTTCCTTCCTTTCAAGAATAAGCTTAATTTTATCGTTACGTCTTCTTTCAATTTCTAAACGTATTCTTTTCATCCTCCGCCGTAACTCTGCTACTTTAGGACTCCAAGCATACTCTCCTCCCGCTTTAATAAAGGGTCTATCTTTTTGGTATCTAAGAGAAGCTAAAAGCTTAATGTACGGTATGTCTTTCTTTATCCTAGCTAACTCTATTTGTAGCTTAGAGACCGCATCAGTAGCATTTTTCGGAATGCCCGCACTATTTCTGTCTTTTATTGACTTGGTCTATGGATAGGTTTTTAGGGGGGCTCGGCTAGTAATACATATGTATGCTAGCCAAAACCAGCCACAAGACAAAAG
>JALWRR010000199.1 GCA_026993975.1 Promethearchaeati archaeon
ATCATATGCAAACTTAACAATTATATCTTTATTTTTTAGTACTACCCTTTTAGCAATAGTGGTCCGAGCATCGGGAATATCAATCACTTTAATAACATTATTTGCCCCAAATTCTTTATTTATGAAGTTATTGATACTTTTGTTAGTTATATTATTCATCTAAGAATCTTAATAAACTTGAAATTCTTAATAAATTATTATATCCAATGCTATTGATTAAGAATACTGTAATTAGTTACAGTATTCTTAATCAAGGTACCGAATCATTCAAGGCCATCGTCGCCATCATCCTCCTCCATTCTTTTACGTTGAGCAGGTTTAACTCTTCTACCTTGATTACCACGCTTTTTACGCCTCTTCTTTAGAGGTATTTGGATATTATTATTAAGTACATTTTCAATACGTTCTAAAAGTCTCTTCGCAACTAAACGAGCTAATTCATCCGGAGTAATTCTATCTTCATATTCTTCTAACCTCATAGCCTCTTCAATTGCAAGATGAATACTATCGTCAGATAGATGATTTAATATAACAGATCTCATATAGGTGGAGCTTAAGAAATACTCATAGAAATGATTACGAATATTTTGTTCTAAGGCCTCTCTTAATTCTTGATATTTCTCAGGATTATTACGATTATTACGGTTATTTCTAAAAATACTATTAACAAAAGCTTTCAATTCGGACGATGCAAGCCAAGGGAACATAGTTTGTAATCTATTAACAATCTCATTGGTATTCATAACTAATTTACCATCATGTTCTTCAAGATTACCAGAACCTTTAAAAGCCTCTTTATTAAAGCTAAACGCATCTTGTAACAACTCATTAAACAATCCGCTTGTAACCGCTACAGTTAACCAGTCTTCATCAGAAAGCTCTTGCAAATGATTTGCAATAGACCCCACTACCCCAGCGACTGCCTCAACACTAATCCCATAATCATTAGCAATTGAAAGGTATCTATTCCTATCAACATCTTTAAGAGCTTCAGGAAAAACTAAATTAATAGCACATCCATCTAATCCCATAACTTCTAATAATTTCTTCGCATCTTCCTTTATCTGCTCTTCCTTTACATACATTTCCTCTTCACTCTGAACTGTATGTATATGTGCTACAACTGAATGTGGTAATCTATCTTCAACCGTTATACCTCTCCAAGGTTGAGATTTTATATCCTCGGAGGATCGCCCTACTCCAGAAACCAATCTAATGCTATTATCAATGGCAGATAACTGCCACGAAATTGGAATTAACAGAGAATTCGGAGGACCGAAATTTAAGTCATCCATTAACCTATGCCAATACTGTTCTGAATCTTTATATGCAAGAGTACTAAAAAAAGACGAACATATAGCAACTTCAGTTGCGATACCATCAGTAGGGTTTCCATTAAAATTTACAGTTTCATATACCTCACTTAAAAAATCAGAAACTTTAGTTCTATTAAATTTATACCTTCTAAAAGTTTCCTCGTATTTTTTTACTTTCTTTTTAACACCTGTCAACAAGAGTGGATCAAAGCCTTCATTAACATATAGAGTAAGATGATTCTTTAAACCTCCTACAAGATAAGTAGGCACTAACCAAGCAAAAACGTTGGATAAAGCACTTCGATCTAGACTATGCCCATCAAGCACTCGTAATAAATTAGGCATAAATTCTACTATCGCACTTCTAACTTGTGTTCCCAATTCCTGCTTAAACTCACCTACATCTAATGATTCCCGATTATATCTATTTAAAAGATCGCGAATAGGTTCTAAAACATCAGCCTGTTCATTTCTATCAACCAAATCTTTCAAAGAATTAAAGATACTGCGAATTCCCTCGTCTGATAGATAATCTAATGATTCCATCATTCGAAGTCCATCAACCCATTTACTTAGAAATAATAACTGCCTTGGAGTTAGCAAAGCAGAAGAATCTAAATCAGAATCTAAATCAGTTAAAACATATTCTGTTAACAAATTTTCAATATCACCAAATTCACTTACATTAGACTGCATACGAGCAAACACTGGATCAAGGAGCTCTCTTATACCATCATTATTTAACTCCGAATAGATTAAAAAGATCTCTTCAGCAAATTTTGTTCTATCTAATCCAGCCAAAGACGCTAGCAAAAATAGCTGTGCTTCTGTAATACTAGTAATACCAGCGAATCGGTTATTTCCAAATTCTGCAACAGGTGTCAGAATATCAAGCCTTCTCCTAGCTTCGTCATCCATAGATATCTGAGTGTTTACAAATTCATGCACTCGATTAAACAAAGTTTTCTTATTATTAAACTTTTGCTCCAGTTTGTTATCTGAAAAGTTTGATATATCTCTTACTGCATTCCACCATAAATTTTTCGGTCTTTTTTTTCTTTTCTTTTTCCTTTTCCCTTTATTCCTGTTCTTATTAGATCCTAAACTCGACGAAGTGTTACTATCTGCAGATTCTTTATCTCAATATTTATGAACCTCATTAAGCAAATCTTTTATTAACTCACTCTTTTCAGAGTCTCCCCCTAATATATCTAAGACTCCTAGCAAATAGACCTCCGTTGCTAAAACTTGAGTGTCAAGAACTCTTCTTTTATCAGCAAAGATTTCAAAAGAATCGCCTATCTTACCCAAGACTTCTTCTCTAATAGTTTCTATTGGTTTTAAAGATTCTGCTTCTTCTGTCATATGTTTCAATTCAAAAAATGTTCTTAACGAGAATTATACCATAAAACAGCCCTATAATAAAGGCGCCGTCCTAAATCAGAGTTCAGCTC
>JALWRR010000200.1 GCA_026993975.1 Promethearchaeati archaeon
CTTAAAGTTCACCCAATGCTTCCAGCAAGCTTAACTTGTCGATAAGCTGATCAATATTCTTAATCTTCTTGAACTTGCGCTTTAACTTGAATGCGCCTTTAGATTCTCTCGCAATGCTTTTTTTGGGTCTTATAACTATTTCTCCCTCCCTAGCTATAATTTCGACGGTTGAGTTAGATTTTATTCCAGAGATTTTCCTAATCTTCTCCTTAAGGTATAATCTACCCTGGCGATCCACTATCGCTACATCAACCGTCTCAACCATAATAATCACCAATATTCTCTATGGAAAAATATATATTTTTCCATATTTAATCTTTTTCCATTATAATTATTTGGAAAATATCTTTAACTGAAAACTCTATTCACTATTATCATGATCGCAATATTATAAGGTAATGTTCCCTTTTTACTTGAACTATTTTAGTTGAACAAGAAGTAAGAATGCAACGTACTGTATTGTTTTCTAGAAACATAGCCTACAAAATTAATAAAGAGTAAATGAGCAAGCTTTATGTGAATATAAACCGTTATTTCTTCTCATTTTAATTAAAGCTACTTAAGTAGTTTCTCTTTCAATTCCCTCAAAATACTCTTAATAGACTGTATCTCCCTATAGGCTTTCTCAGCCATCTCTCTTGCACTATTTGCCTCTTCATAGGCTCTCTTGGCAGTCTCCTTTGCACTCTTCGCTTCCTCGTAGGCTTTCTCCGCAGTTTCTCTTGCACTCTTTGCCTCATTATAAGCTTCTTTTATTGCAGCTTTAGCTCGTTTCGCTTCCTCATAAGCTTTGTTTACTTTTTCTTCCATTACTAAGGTTCTATAGAGGTTTTCGAACATTATGGCTTCGTTGACAGCTAGTGGCATTAATTTTTTGTAGTTTTCGTTTTTCGCTTTTTCTTCTAGTTTATCCTGTATCTCGAAGTACACTTGGGTTCTTTTGTATGCTATTACTGTGCTCTGTAGATAAATTATGATTAGCTTTAATTCTTCCTCGCTACTATCTTGCCTCTCTCCTGTAACGAAATATAGTATTATCCCATCTTTACCCTTCTCTAGATCCCTCCAGATTTTCCTTAAGGCTATTTTTAGATCGCCAGAAACAGCTGTTTTTACGCTTATTCGTCCAACTAATTTATCGCCTTTGAAAAGCTCTATGTCTCCTGTTCCTCTAGGCTGAGGCCCCGGATAGATATCTATTCTATCAAAATCTAATTCCAGCTCTTTCTTTATGCTTGGAAGGATATCGTTAAGTAATCTCACGGTAAACTTTCCTAGATCTATTGGATGTTGTACGAAAACCACTTTAATGAGTTCACTTAATGGTTTCTGGATCAGCCTGATTTGCCTCAATTCATTCACCTTATATTAAATCACTAAAAATATAGCATTAATAAATATAATGCATCAAATATGAGAATGTCAGGGAGCTACTAAATCTGGGTGTCATTAAAGATTTTAGCATCATAGAGTATGAAACCATTTAAGTAATTAGCGGTAGATAGAATTTAGATTGTTTCGGCATAAGAAACTATCTTTTTTAAGACTTTCATGTCATCATTACCACGGATTCCTAGTAGATCTCTATAAAACTCAGAGACGTATCTTATATTAGAGTTCTGAGGTAATTTATTTTGCTTAAGTAATCTCTCGTAGATCGCTATAGCTCCACGACCAGGAATATAATATATATACACTCTCTCGCCAGTCTGCTTAATCTTCCCAATAAAAACTCCCTTATCGACATTCAATTTAATTATCTCAAGATCCATAACTTGAGCTATATCAAGAAAAATCTCAGTTAGTTTCGCTCTAGCCTGCTTCAGATACAAGCTTATTGCTTGCTTACTTATTCCTAATTCGCTTGCAATACTTATTGATGGAATATCTCTAAGCTTCATAGCCCAAACTAACTCCTGCTTATTCGGTAATCTGAGCATTCTTCATCGCCTCTAGTAAATCCTCCTTAAATTTCTCAACTATCCTTTTCTTTCCATTAAGCACAATTACTGTATCCTTTTCATCATCTCGAATCTTTATTACTAAGTACTTATAGATATTAACCCTTCCATTGAGAATCAACCCAAGAGCAAAAGGAGTTACTAGAAATATAATTATGAAAAGATAATCGAGAGTAATTAATCCTAGATAAAGAATTATCACTCCGATAAACGACGAAGGAAACGATATCAATGAAGCCAAATATATACGTTTACCTATATCCCCAGGCAAAAAGAAAGATGCAATCATAATAATATAGATCAAGATGAATAAATAAGCTATATCCAGAGAATTTAATTCAATTATAACCAGATACAAGATTTCTGGCAATAAAACCATATCTATCATTAATGATGAAACAAAGTTTGGTGGCATAGTTTTGATCAATGAAGCATACTTTGTAATCTCATCAGAATCAATCACACCAGCTATATTATCAATTTGATACACTCTATTGCCCTTAAACCAAGGAACAATCAAATACCTAGTATCTAGATCCACATAATTAAAATCAAGCATTAACAAGAGTTTAACAACCGCAATAATCGAAGCAATAATTGAGACAGCAAGAACTAGCAATATATAAAAATAGTTAATTCCTGATATAACAGTATCTAGCATTAGCATTATTAAAGGAATCGATAAGAAAAACGTAGTAAACCCAAGAATCTTCTTGCTATAATGATTAATATCAACGTGCAATCGATACCTCATTATCATCACTGATTTTTTAGTCTATTTTAGTAAATATTAGTATATTTACTAG
>JALWRR010000201.1 GCA_026993975.1 Promethearchaeati archaeon
GCTGCTCTTTTAATCTCCCCTTAGAATATAGCTTCCTCAAGCTATCCTCTATTCTACTTAAAGCTCTCTTTAGGATACTTTCATCAATATCACGCATCCATACCTCGTAACCAGCCATGGCAAATACTTGAGCTATTCCATGTCCCATTGTGCCAGCTCCTATAACGCATATCCTCTTAATTCTTTCTAATGATAATGATTCAGATCCGCTGGACAAGAAAAACACCCTTTCATAGGGAACTTTGTTTTTTAATACTCATTAGTATGAATCCTAAATTTAGTTTATATTTGTTTACCTAAGAGATGCCCTGCATTATAAATACTCATTAAACATAATTATTAAATAATTAATACAACATTATATTACTTTACGCACTTTCCATCTTTCGAAATCTTTGGTGAGAAACTTGAGAAAAGTTGCTATAATCGGTTATGGTCATTCTAAATTTGGTAAAAGAACGGACGTAAATTTTTTTGAGTTAGGTTGGGAATCAATAAAAGAAGCAATCAACACAGCTGGTATTTCTCAAGAAGATATAGATTTCGTAGCTTTATCGAACTTTGGTTTATGGAGTTCCGAACCATCTCCAGCAGCATCAATTCTAGAATATGCAGGTTTAACACCTAAGGAAGTTATTAGAGTAGAGACAGCATGTTCCTCTGGAAGCGCGGCTGTTAAAACAGCTTATATGGCGGTAGCTAGTGGGAGCGCTGATATAGCTCTAGCCATAGGTATAGAGAAGATGCATGAGAGTGGTACCTCAGATGTAGTTGAGTTATTGGGTAGAATCGGTAGTTATTTCTGGGAGTTCGAGAATTTCGGACCAACATTTGTTGGTTATTACGCTTTATACGCTAATCAATACATGCATAAATACGGTGCAAAGGAAGAGGATTTAGCGAAAATAGCTGTTAAAAATCATTATTACGGTTTCTATAATCCAAAAGCACAATTTAGAAAAAAGATAACGATTGAAGATGTAATGTCATCACCATACATAGCTTGGCCACTAAAACTCTACGACTGCTCACCAATAACGGATGGTTCGGCTGCACTAATCCTGGCCTCAGAGGAGGTGGCGAGGAAGCTTACAGATTCTCCAGTATGGATCAAAGCGATTGAGGGTGCAACAGCAACAGCAAATCTCGCTAAGAGGGATAACTATATAAGTATACCTTCAGCGGTCATAGCTGCTAGAAAAGCATATAAGAAAGCTGGTATTGATCCAGAGAAACCCTATAAGCATATTGACGTAGCGGAGGTTCACGATTGCTTTACAATTGCTGAAATTATGGCTTATGAGGATTTAGGTTTCGCTAAGAGGGGTGAAGGTTTTAAGTTGGCTAGAGAGGAGCAAACATATATAGGGGGTTTAATCCCTGTTAATTTGAGTGGAGGACTTAAATCTAAGGGGCATCCTATTGCAGCGACAGGTGTTAGCATGATGGTTGAGTTAACTAAGCAATTGCTTCAGAAAGTTGAATCAGCTAGGCAAGCACCAATAAACAATGGCACTGCTTTAGCTCATAATGTCGGGGGTACAGGACATTACGTGTTTGTAACAATCTTATCGCTTAGTAAATAGGGGTGATGAGATTGAGTAATAATGATGAGAAATCAAGTTATGAAGGTCTTCCAGTAAGCTTGGACAAGAAGCTTGGAGTTCCAGTATGGAATGATGTTAGAGAACTAAAACTAAGATACAGGATGTCTCTTGGTAAGATCAAGAAGTTCTTCTCTGCATTGTCTGAAGGAAAGATAATGGCAACTAAGTGTAAGCATTGCGGAAGAATATATTTCCCTCCTCAAGCAGACTGCCCATATTGCATGAGGAGTGACATGGAGTGGGTGGATGTACCTAATGAGGGGGTGCTCGAGACATTCACAATAGTCAATATAAAGCCAACTACTTTTAGTCATTACGACGACTATGTCTTGGCTATAGCTAGGTTCGGTGATGGTATTAAGGTTCTAGCTTGGTTGAGAGTAGATGAGAAATCTAGAGTAAGGATTGGTATGCGTGTGAAATTGACTGTGATTAAGCGGATTCCAGAGGGATACTATACGTTTGAGCTTGAGCCGATCGATTAATTATCAGTACGTTAAATATATCTACTAATGATGCTCATTCATTTCTTTCAATATTAGATCTAATTTATCCCTCGCATTATTATATAGCTTATAGAAATAATTTTTCGCACTTGGAGTTCTCAACGATTCTATCACATCCTTAATAGAGTTTAAAGATACTTCCGCGCTTTTTATAATTAACCTAGCGCTATCCATATAGATCCTGTCATCAACATCTAACTCGATACCCTTCAATTTCTCGTTTAATAACTCATGAATTTTATCGAGAGTAGCTATGAGAATGCTTAGTTTCCAGAATAAGTATGACGATATGTATGGATCTTCAGACATTATTATCAATCCGCTAGAATGATCTATTAATATATTTAGTTTATTTTTTATTGAAATTTAAATATTGAATATTTTTTTAGCATTGATTTTTAATCAAGCTTATCGCGGTGCGGAAATATTTCTTCCCTGAAAATTTCTAGATTTATGTATAATCCTTACGATCTCTATAGGTGGAACTCCTTGTATTCCCAGAGTTACGTAAAAAAATAGAGAATTAGAGAAAGCTGAATTTAGAAGAAATTTTATATAGTGTTCGCAGAGTTTTTGTTTCTTGAATAAGTAAATGTTTATTGCGCTCTTTTTGGGCGCTAGATTGAATAATGACCTTATCCTGGAAGTGTTTGATTTGAAACAATATTGGAGTGTTTTATTGAAAGAGCCGATTAGAAATATAGTTGATTTAAATAAAATAGAGTTCATTGATGTCAGGGAGATATATAATAATTATGTTGGGTTCGAGAAATCGGTGCTACTAGAGCTGGTGGAAAACTTTAATAAGTTTAATAATTACGAGAGCAAAACAATGATTAGCGAGGTTAAATCTCCTGAGGGAGAAGATCTAAGCGATAGACCAATATTAAGCCTAGTCGGGGTGGATAAAAATAATTTAAGATTCGGGATTCTTATCTATCTGAGTGATAAAGATGCGGTTATTTTAGGGTTATGGCCAAAACAATTCTTCGATGCTGTGAAAAGTGATGAGAATGTGCTTATTGGTGCAATAGTTGCTTTTCTTAAAGCTCCAGAAAACTGGAAACAAGTTTTATTAATCCTACCAGCTAGTCTAGAGATAAATTAGGTAAAGCAGGGTTCTCCCATTTTATGGGGTGTTTAAGGAGTTTTTTCTCATATAACATTGCCTAATTAGCTATATTAACGCTTCTGCGGGTAATTAAGAGTCATGTTCAATTTTTAAGGAAAAATTTAAAATTAAATCATGGTTTTTATATTGCGTCGTTCAAGCAACGTTTATTCGATAATATTTATCATCCAAAGTATAATAAAGATAAAATTCTCGAAATCAAAATTTTTCTAAGATATTTAGGTGTTATTATGAATGAAAAGTTTGATGAAAGAGTTCGGGAAGAGGCCCTCTTTTTAGTTTCCTCAGCTAGAGATTACCTCAAGAAACTGAATACGTTTCTAGAAAAGCTTAAGATAGAGGATTTCATGAAGACTCTAGAGCAATTACATAGAGCGTTTGGTGAGATTCTAGGCTTAACCAAATATATGCAGGAGAACATGGATAAGTTCAGTGAGACATATTACTCAGTTATGAACGAGATGCAACTTATCTTGCAAGAGACATTTAATATAACTGAAAGCTTCATTAGAGAGTTAAAAAAGAGAATTAATAATGTGTCATAAAGAGCTATTATTGTCACACAGTATTAAAGAGATATAATTAACCAAATCTATATTGTACGCCGAACCCTCCCCTAGGATGATTCCATTTAACTGCATCATTTGGACAAGCTACCCTGCAAGAACCGCATTCTAAGCAGCCCTCATAATTAAACTGTATCTTCCCATTTTCATCAAGCGTATATAGGTTTGCTGGACACACATATAGACAGGGCTTTAAATCGCATGTATCGCACTTAGATACATCAACAATTATGTGTGGTTCCTCATCGACATTAAATACAACGAGAGCAAGCCTCTCTTCAATGCTTAACTTTTTCTCGACATTACTCATATAGATCTCACCGCCCTTAATCCATCTCTAATCAGCCCGAGAAGAGAGATTTTCTTCTTTTTCATGATTCCCCTTAGGGTTGGATATAGTCTTCTGGGGTTACCATCAACCGTTAGTATCTCTCTGAAGAAATCATTCAATAATTCGGGATACTTGGTGTATATTCTCTCATTCGATAGAAACTCTGGAGCTTTTCTGAATGCTTCTAGCTCCCGGTATATGAAGCTATTCCTAAGCTTTTTTAGATATATCGATAAAGCATTTCTGTCGCTTCCTCCCTTGCTATGGGCTTCCAGGATAGTATCAGCTGCAATCTTGCCAGATTCAATAGCGAAATCAACGCCTCTAACAATTAACCCAGTATTTAACTCGAATCCAGCTGCTGCCCCAATAACTAAGTAGCCATCTCCAACAAGATATCTATCTGGTAGTTTTCCTCGCTCAACAACGAAGTGAGCTGAGTACTCTATCATGTACGAGTCTTTTAGTAAGCGTTTTAGTAAGGGATGCATTCTGAACTCTTCCACTATATCATACATCTTGATCCTCTTTCTCGCTGGCTCATCCAGCCTAACAACAACGCCTAGCGCTACTTCGTTCTTCATAGTGTATAGGAATCCTCCACCTATGGCCCCTAAAGATGGGTAACCAACTAGTAATGCTGCAACGCCCTCATCATCATTAACACCGAATCTCTCATTGATCTTTTCGGAATCTAATCTAAATACCTCTTTGACACCTAGAGCAACTTCATTAGGTTTAGTTTTAGGTTTGAGGTTAAGGGAATCTAGTAGAACGGTGTTTGCGCCTTCCGCAATTACTACATAATCAGCTATTAATTTATCCTCTCCAGCTATCACACCCTTAACTTTCTTGTTCTCTATTATTAATGAATCCACCCGCACACCATTAGCTATCAAAGCGCCTGCATTCTCAGCCTTCTCCCCAAGCCACTTCACAAATTTAGTTAAGTATGCAGTGAAGCTCTCTTCTAAAAATCCTTTATCAGCGAAAAACTCTACCTTAACTGCACTATCTCTGGTCATAAAGTACAATTGCTCTTTTCTAACCCATCTCTCTATTGGAGCTTCATCCTTATACTCTGGGAAATACTTCTTTAGGACATGGCTATAGATTCTTCCACCATAAACATTCTTAGCCCCTAATTCGGAGGCCTTATCTAATATCACTACATCTAAACCACTCTTAGCAAGGAAGTATCCCGCTGTTAAACCGCTTGGCCCAGCTCCAATAATAGCTACATCAAATTTCTCTGACAATACTTAACCCTCTTTGATCTTTTTTAGTTTCTCTATTAATTTGGGTAATACTTGATATAGATCACCTATTACGCCATAATCCGCAAACTTGAAGATCGGTGCCTCTGAATCCTTATTTATTGCTACGATAATTTTTGATTCCCTTATACCTGAAGTATGCTGTGGTTGACCAGATATTCCAGCAGCGATATATAATTTAGGCCTTATACTTACTCCCGAGATACCTATCCACTCTGAAGCCCATCCATAATCAGCTGCAAGTGGGCGGGTCACACCCCATGCGCCTCCTAGGATACTCGCTAGCTCTTTTAACATCTCTAAATCCTCTTTCTTTCGAATACCTCTGCCACCACCAATCACTACATCTGCCTCATCTAGTTTGATTCCTTCCTCAACAGCTTTTGGAACGAACTCAGTTAATTCTAGAGTTATATCGCTTAAATCAATTGTTCTCTGGATTACTTCAGCTGTTCCTCCTTCTCCTCTAGCCTTAAAAACTCCTGGCTTAATTAATAACACTGCTTTATCTCCTTTAACTTCCTCCTTAGCTAGAGCTTTCCCCGAATAAACAGGTCTCTCTGCAATTATTTTTCCATTATCAAGCTCTAATTTAGATACATCCACAATTAATCCCGCATTGATTTTAGAAGCTATTAGACCACTAAGAATCTTATTCTTGTAACTAGAGTTCATCAGGACATATTTAACATTGAATTCACCGATAGCTTCCTGTAAAGCCTTTAGATATGCGACTGGATTATAATTATTGAGTCCCTCAGAACTATACACAAGGATCTTGCTGAATCCTAGGTCAGCTATATTATTTACTTGATCAGCATTATTAGCCCCTATAACAAGGCCAATAATTTCGCCTCCGAAACCCTCCTTAAATAGCTTTCCAGCACTTATTAATTCTCCATAAAGATTAATTTTGTCTGAGTAAATCAAGATGCTCATAAGACTCCCTCCTCCTTTAAGTAATTAATCAATTTATCTATAACCTCATCGAGCTTTGAGGGATCAGAAGCATCTAATATCACTTGCTTTCTCTTCTCCTCATAAGCCTTAACATCAGTAGTAATTACTAGATCGCTGATTTCCCCTAAGCCTAGATCAGAGACAGAAAGCTCATTTATCTTCTTTCTCTTGGCTCTGAGAATATCCTTTAATTTAGGTATCCTCGGTTCATTTATCTCTAGAGTGACTGTCACAACCACAGGCATCTTTGACTTATATGTGTATTTACCATCATCTAGAGCGGATTCAGCAGTAATCTCGTTATTCTCCACATCTAGTTTGCTCACGAAAGGTATTATTGGAATGTTCAATAAGCTAGCGATTCTAGCCCCTAATGTCCCACTGAAACTATCTGTAGAAGCACCACCAAGCATAACTAAATCAAAGGGTCCTTTTGATTCATAGAACTTACTGAATACATTAGCTATGAATCCTGTATCATGAAATTCCTCAACTGGGATTAAATATGCCTCGTCCGCACCCATAGCGTACGCTTCAAGAAGTATCTTGTTTGCTTCTTTAGGACCTATACAGAGCACTACTACTTCCCCACCATGCTTCTCCTTAATCCTTATTGCTTCCTCAAGGGCTCTCTTATCCATATCACCCATTTTTTTAGGGGTCTCATCAAGCAGAATCTCTCTTGTTTTTGGGTCTATTGATAGGTTCTCAACTTGAAGCGAATACTTAATACCAACAAGAGTTCTAACCATGCTTATCCCCACTCAGAGAGCTAAAGAACTGCAATTAATATAGATTCATCAAAAACATATAATTATAACGGCTATACAATATCATTAAATAAATACCGGGATAGATTTCTGGTCAGCTACTAGCGAGATCTGTATAACCCTAGAGAAATAATTAATCATGCTAAAACAAAATTTGTATAGATTATATAGTATCAATGTTAGTAAAGCGTAAAGCTTTAATATGACATAAGATAGTTATTGTTTCTAGTGTATGAAATTAAAATGTGTTAACTTATACAATTTTTAACAAATAATGAAATTTGATAAATGAGAGATGATAAGGAATGAGGAAATATAGAGTTGCGGATAAGTATAAGGCAATAAAGGTTATAGATCCATATTCAATAGCTATAATTCTAGCGTTGAGGGAGGGAAGCAAGAACATTACCTTGGTTAACTTATCAGCAACAGAGTACGCTGAGATGACTATAGCCACAACCATAAAAAAGTTAAGGGAGTTAGCTAAGTACGGTTTAGTTGAATGGAAGGAATCATCTATTGGCAGGGGAATAAAAGAGAAGACATATAAGTTGACAGAGAGAGGAATGGCTCTAGCTGATGCATTAGCAAAAGTTTTGGGAATTAATAGTAAGCAGTAGATGAGATTTTTTACTCTGAGCGGACAATTTTTAATATTTCCTCTCATACCGTTCCTTACCCTAATAGTTATAAATCATTTTTCTTTCTTTCATATTATATTGATCAACATCAGTTTTACCTTAGGTTTAGTAAATTGAGTTCACCACTGAGATACTTTCCTTATTCTCCGAGATTCAACCAAGCCAAGGTAATGAAAAAGCTTTACTTAGAGATGAAGGATGGAAAATCAATATTCTTTAATGCTCCAACGGGCTATGGTAAGACTCCAGTAGTGTTATCATCAGCGCTTCCCATCGCTGAGAAACTGGGGTTAAGAATTATCTGGACTGTTCGAACGGGTAATGAGACAGATAGACCGATAGAAGAGCTTCTTAATATTTCCAAAAAGATTGGTAGGTTTATTTTCGGTTTCTCACTTAGGGGAAAAAGAGACATGTGTTTGTTAGCAAGGGAAAGAAATATAAGTGATCATGAGGGAGTTAGCGTTGTGTGTCAAAAACTAAGGAGAAAATGCCAGTATTACCACAATCTCTCAGTAGGGCACTTCACTTTCACTAAACCCTTAATATTCAGTGAGATTCTTGATTACGCAATGAAAACTAGGATTTGTCCATACTTCCTCCAATTTAAATTACTGAGAAAAGCCACAGTTATTTCTTTGAGCTATAATTACATATTCTCGAGAGCTATTAGCTGGAGTATAAGAAATCATATAAACTTGAGAGACTCAATCTTGATTGTTGATGAAGCCCATAACATGCAGAATGTTATATCCTCACTTTACTCAGATAAGATAACTATAAATACAGTTGATCGAGCCATAAATGAGTTAAAAGAGTTTAGAGATAAAGATTCTGTAAAGCTACTGGATAAACTCAAGCACTTAAGAGATCTACTAGCTAAAGAGGCTAATAGCCTTAAAGGTGAAGATGATTTATTCGATATAGAGAGCATATTTTATGAATCTGGTATTGATGACGATGATGTAAACCATGCTAGAAAAGTTATATCGAAGATTTATTCAAATAAGCTTAAGGAGGGTAAATCACCCAGATCATCCCTACGGCACTTAATTGATTTCCTAGTAACATCAATCAATATGCTTGGAATTAATGGAATTGTATTCCTCAAGTATAGGGATAAAAACAGGGTGATCTTTGAGAGATGGGATATGAGGGCGTCAGAATACCTCAACGATATTTGGGGACAATTCTACAGCATAGTATTCATGTCTGGTACCCTTAAACCCTATAAAGCTTTCTCCGAAATTATTGGACTGAATGAATATGTGGCTATATCAGATAAATTCAATGTACTGAAGACGAACGTTATCTCCCTAATAGTTAAGGATCTAAGTACTAAGGGGGAAGAGCTAGATAAAGAAATGCGCAATAGATATGTGGAAGCACTAAAGTTGATTATTCCGGAACTAGAGTTTAACACAGCTATTTTCTTCGCTAGCTACCGGATTATGAATGAGTTAATAGATGAAGTAACAGATCTAGCTAAAGAACACGATAAAAAGATTTATGTTGAGAGAGAAGGAATGAAAGGAGAGGAAGCCAGGAAGATACTAGATGATTTCAAGAAAGGCTCCAATAACATTCTTCTAGCCTCAATGCAAGGTAGATTCGCCGAAGGAGCAGATTTTCCCGGTGAAGCACTTGAATGCATAATATTGATCGGTATACCTTTCGAGAAGTTAACAATGAGAACCAAGCTATACATAAACTATTACACGGAACTATATGGTTCCACTAAAGGCAAGTTCTATGCCTATATCCTCCCAGCGCTAAAACGAGCATCACAATCAATGGGTAGAGCTATTAGAGGCCCAAGCGACAAAGCTATTATAATAGCGATGGATGAGAGGTATAGAGAGAAGAGATATTTAAAGCTCTTGCCTTACTTCTTCACACAAAACGTAAAACTAGTTAACACTCTAGCAGCTATAGACTTTATTAACGATTTCAAAAAAATAAGAAGAAACTAAATATCAGGGAAAATCTAATTAGATATAGTGAGATGTCAGAATAAACTAAATCTAAGAACGCAGATATAGTATTCATTAATTTTATTATATTATATTTACTCAAAATAACGCTTGATAGGTGTTTAAAGTGCTAGGTTCATCAAGAGTAATAGCAACAAATATAGATGAGAGCTTGCCATTCTATTTATTAGATGATTATCGAAAAGAACTTGTAGCGGAAATTAAAAGAATTGAAAAGATAGGTGATAAACTAGCTCTAGTTCTTGATGATACTATTTTTTATCCAGGAGGAGGTCATCAGCCGCATGACACTGGTCGAGTAATTATAAATGGGAGAGAGTTTTTGATCAATAAAGTTGAGAAAAGAGAAAACACTATATTACATTACCTTAATGAGTTTACTGATACGACAAAATTACCAGTAGGTAGCAAAGTTAAATTAATGATAGATTGGGAGAGACGGTACAGAATCATGAAACTGCATACAGCTGAACACATATTCATGGAATGTATCCGTAAGGAGGGATATGATTTAGAGAACGGTCAATGGGGCCCAGATAAGGGATTAATAGTATTTAATGAAGAAATTCCTCCTGAAACCCTATTCAAGTGCGAAGCGGGAACGAATAAGATAATCAGGAAGGATCTCTCAGTATATAGAGTCATAAATAGAAATTACATTACGATAAAGATAGATGAATATAGTGAGAGGCCGTGTGGTGGGACTCACGTAAGTCGCACGGGAGAAATAGGGTTCTTCAAGATAATTAGTATTCTGAAGCGTGGTAAGGCAGTGTATTTTAATGTTGGCAACGAAGCGATTGATTCAATTATTAAGGATTACAATGATTTACTCTCGATAGCTATAAATACACTTAACTTGAGACAGGAGATTGATTTAAGGAAAGTTAATAAAATGATTTTAGATACAGTAAAGGATTTCTCTGGGATAAGAAACCAAAATGAGAAATTATCGAGAATGCTGATCAAGATAATTATTCAGTTACCATACAGAGAAGTTAAAATTGGTGAACACGTATTTAAAGCACATTATCTAGATTTAACTGATCTAGAGGTTCAACCAAAGCATCTCAAGAGGATAGGACAATTGATATCCAGTGGAGAGAAAGAAGAATTCGTGATTTTTAAGCTGTCTGAAGAATCAGTAGCTCTAATCTTTAAGCGCTCCAAAAAGCTTTTTAAAAAGTTAAGAAAGGAGCTGAGAAGAATCACCAAGAATGAATCAACTAAAGTTCAGGTCAGTTCCATAGAGGGAGGCCTCGTAATAAAATCAATGAATCAAAACATAGATAGTATTATAAAACTAATACAAACATCATAAAGAATCAGTCATTATTAATTCTCTTGAAAAAATAAAAGAAAAGTGTGAATAATTCACTCCCGCTTCTTAATGAAGATTCCTCCAACAATTATCACAACTAGAGCTATACCAATAAGAAGCACAAGCACTCTCGGTACTTTCGGTGTGGGAGCTGTTCCTCCACCGCCAGGAGCAGGAGTTACAGCAGAGACTAATTCTAGTATCGCTTGAGAGAATGTTTGAACGAATTGACTTGATGATGATTCCTGAAGCATTCTTACGCCAGCAGCATAGAACATTCCTCCCTCCGAGGTCTCATTTTCTCCCTTCCCGGGTCTAGTTCCCTTTTCCATCTCGTATGGTCCGAAATCATAGATAACTATTGTTGGATTAGATAATAATTCGAATGAACCAGAAGCCTCTATGTTTAATTCATACTCCACAATAATCGTGCTATTTACAGGTAGATCTATAGGGTTCTCCTTGTTACCAATAACAACGTAAGTGATACCGATCTTATCATTAGTTACTGCGCCGTAACCAGTTGTTAGAGCGGTACCGTTAATAACTACATTTCCTGCGAATGATACTTGTGAAGCGTTCCAGTAATCAATTATGTGAATTATTGTTGTGTTTAAATCACCCACATTACTGATCTCTAAGTGAACCTTGATTTTTCCAGTAGTGTTATCAATAGTCAAGGTCTTGTTGACAGAGATTTCTGCATGAAGCAATGGATACCTAAAGATTCTTCCTCTCAATCTAGCAGGTGGCAAAACGAACATTGAATACAAGTTGGAAGCTATTGGACCAGCTTTAAACTCAGATATTCCTGATGTAGTGAAGTTCTTTGTGAAACCATCATAATAAACTATTGCCCCAACGAAATGTAGTCCTGGCTTAGTCCTAACTTCGTAAGTTGTTCTTCTCTCATAACTGTATCCGCTCTCAAAATAGTCATTGATTTGATCCACATGGAAAGTATCTAGTATATCCATATCTATTATGTTACCATACTCATCTAGTATTCCATGAATCACTTGTACACTTATGTTCTTAGCTGGCAGAGCACCAAAGTTAGTTAAATTGGTTACTACTGTAACAGTCTTACCTACTTCGACGAAGCTCTTGCCAGTAGGTGTCTCTACATGGACTTGGGGAATCAGGAATGTTCCATTGCAGCTTAATGGGTAGAAGAAACCATTAGCAACAATACTATATTTTACACCAGCATTATCTGTGTAAACGACTATAGGTCCAAAGTTAAATGGTAGTAACTTATCACCTATAAGCGATGGATTAAAGTTCAAAGTCATTTCTCTAATAGCGGTATCTCCAGGTCCCAATAAACCTATCTTTGTTCTTAACATGTATCTTGTTCCATGAGGGCCTCTCACTTGATCTAGTTCCCAATCTTTCGGTAAAAAGTAATTATTCTTTATTAACCACGATATCGTGTCATAAGCGTCTTTGTCTAGTGGTATTATAGCTCTAACTCTCTTAGCTACCGCAGAACCATTATTTGTTACCTCTAATTTAAGAGTTAGGTACGTATTCGGGCTTATTGGATATGGTTCAGCAGTGAATTTAGCTTGAAGCACAGGGAATTTATTCATTCTTTCCGAGTAATTATAGGGCTTGAACTTAATTACTACGTCATCTAGCGTACTTGGCCAATTGTATTCCCAGCTACCATCTAAGGCTTTTGCGTGAAGTATGTATTGATAATAACCAGTGATTCCAGGGAATGAGCTATTGGTTGGCGTGCTAGCGTTTCTATCTAAGATAACAGGGAAAGGTATCTTTACCTCAATCGTGCTCCACATTGAATCCTCTGACCAACTTATTTCCCCAGTATGCTGAAATATGTGATTGATCGATATAATATATTGCTCTGAAGTATCATTATAAGTCACTGCATTCTCAGCGATGAATGCTGCTCCTACAACTGGAATCAATTCATTCCTGTTTCCATTCTTGTTCAAATCATCTTTATCTCTTCCAATAACAAGCATCAATCTAGCGTAGGGCGAATCTAAGATAGCATCATAGGTTACTAGACCCATAAGTCCTTCTGATCCCAAAATGTTCTTGAATGTGTTCTGGAAGAACAAGTCAAAGTCCGTATCATTCATTATCGCGTAGAACTGAAGAGTAACCATATTATTCTTGAACTCTTCCCAGATAACATGATAAGTTAATCCATATGCTGAACCAATAATATTAGCGGCTCTAAATGCATCAGCAATAGCGTCTTCCTCACCATAACCCGCTCCAGCCTGATACTGCAATATTAATGAAGCTCCTGGAGGTATCTCCCAGACAGGTCTATGAATGTAATGAGTCCAGTCAAATCCCTTTCCAAACGATAGAACTACGAGATTTATTCTACTGAACGCTGGATCATTTATATCGAATCCTATTGTAGTGTTGCCTCCGATTCTAACAGCTATAGCAGCCATCGCCTTATTCTTCCCCCATAATAACTGTATGCCCTCCGCGTAAGCATTATAGTTCAGCGTGTTATTCTCTTGCGCCCGAAGAGGCTGAATCGTTATCGGGGTTGTTGAATTTAAAATCAGGAATGCGATAGCAAAGGCTATCGCGATCTTACCTGCATTCTTAAGCAATTTTTTCACCATTTAATTAGATTTATTTATGAGATATGTTTCAATATTCTTTATACTCCAAGAAATAATTTAAATGTTTCCAAAAATAATTATATATGTAATATTTTTCTTACACCATTTTATGAAGAGACCCTATTTATGCAACTGATTATTGACAATGCGTCTAACTTATCAATAATGCATGCGTTTCCTAGGTTAGGTAAATTGTTCCTATTTTTCTTGTTTTTGAGTATTATGGCATGGCATCCAGCGTTTCTAGCTGCTTCTGCATCTAGGTAATGATCACCAACGTATATGCATTCCTGCGGCTTTGCATTAAGTTTCTCGCATATTCTGAGAAGCCCGTCTGGGTATGGCTTAGGCTTTGCGTCTTCTCTTGTGATAATTAGCTCTATCTCGCTCCATAATTCTAGCTTGCTGACTACTTCTTGAACGTATTTTCTTCCACTTAGAGAATATATAGCTATTATGTATCCCATTTTATTCAGTTTGCTGATTACTTCTCTTGCTTTTTCTTCAATTGCTGCGTTTTTGAGTGCTCTTAATTCGTATTCAGTAGCTATCTCAGAAGCTTTAAGATATATTTTCCAAGCTTTCTCAGTATCATTGAATTTTTTTCTTAACGCGTCATAAACTTTCTTAAAGAATGGTGAATCCACGGAAATTCTTATTCCATACTTAGATAAGAACCTTATGATTTCTTCTCTCGCTTCAATAAATACTGAGAAAGCGGGATGCACGATTACTCCGTCAACATCAAAGATTATTACTCTGATCATTAGATTATACCTCTAGCAAGTTAAGTGAAGTGCAGCTACCACCCTCTTGCCTTCCGCTATGAGTTTATTGAATTCATCGCAAGCATCACTAGTGCGCTTAACTATGACTTTGATCCCCATTTCCTCAATCTTGTTAATGAGATCTTTAGGAACCTTCATAGCCCCCATTGCTCCAGTGCCTATAATCAGTATCTCCGGCTTATACTCAATTACATCGATTATATCCTCGTAATGTAGTTTATGCCCCTCTTTTCTCCACCAATTCGCCGCAATTTTATCTGGATAAATGATGAGATCAGAAGTATACTTCTTGCCGTTAACAATAATTTCCCCGAAAGAATAATGATCTATCCTCATATTCGGACTCACCTAAATTAGCAATAGCTTATGCCCCTAAAATTAAATTGTTAAAAAACATGGCATTAAAGCTTTAAGTCATTGATTATATGCACTATGTGTAGTCACAGATACTTCGCTCATCATGATACTGATTAATTTTTATTGATGGTTTAACCTTATATTTCCTGTAGGTGAGTAGTATTATATTACGTTCTGCTATATCGGATCCGTAGCGATTAGAGCTATTCCTGTTATATTAAGCGCTTTAGTGCTGGTGGTTCCCGTTGCCGGAAGCGATACCGTTCATTAAAATAGTTGTGCTTGGTGATCTGGAAGAGGAGGAAAATCTTGCTAATAGATTGAAACTGGAGAGTGATCGTGTATCTAGAATCAAGCTTAATGTTGAGGGTGTTGATATTAACGTTATTTTTGTTTTTCCGGATCCCAGAACACGCAACGAGCAGTTTCTTGAAATATATCTAATAGAAGCAGATATAATTATTCTCTGTTTATCTCAAAAAGTGTTTAATGAGATCCTAAAAGGCAACTTCGTTAAGTTATGGAAATACCCTGATAAACATTACGTGATTTTAACTAGTGATGAGATGGATCAAATAAGCGTCTTCGATGAATTACTTAATCTCGGCTTAAAAAGAATAACCGTAAAATCAATCTCGGAGATAAAGAGTATGAATGATCTAGAGTCAATTATTAGAGAAGTTATTAAGAGATCGCTGAGCGATCTAGTTAAGTCAAGGAAGAGGACTCTTTTAGCTGGTTCACTAAAGTTTCTTGACGATGAAATAGTATTTAAAGAGGAGAAAGAGGGATTAATAAAAAAGATTCTCGAGGATTTACTGTGAGGCATAAAGTACTAGTAGTGATCAACCTTGAATTCTCTAATTATCGATAAGGAGATAATACAGGTGGCTATTAGGAAGCTTAATAATGATTTAATCACTATCTATAGAGCTGGTGATCTCTTAAATTGCGAGAAAGTAAGCATGATTCCTACGGAGATAGATTACTTAATAGTGACAGAGAACTTTATGAGTGACCTAGCAACATTTCTAAGTAAAGTGAAGGAAGCTCTTCCCTTGGAATTTAGGGCTAGAGTAAATATAGAGGTTATCCAGAGAGAACTAGCTCTCCATTTCTATAGACACGCTATATATCCAGTTGTTAACGCTATTATAAATGGCAAAGTCATATATGGGAACGCTCCTAGAGAATTCTCTAGAAGCAATTACGAAGTTTCCTCTCTCTCAACGCATTACTTAATTTGCAAGGCTCTATATAGATTTAACTACGCTGAGGAGGAATTTGTGAAAGGAAACCTAAGAGATGTGGCTCGGCATTTATTTTACTCAGTGAAATATTCCATAGCAGCGTTAATCATGGGGACAAGAAAAATAATTGTTAATTGCTGGAATGAAATGTTCAAAATAATTAGCATTGATGCTAACAAGTTACATAGAGTCATTTCTGAATGGATCATGGGGATAAATAATAAGCCCTGGAGGATTCATAGGATACACAAATTTAATTATGATACTCTCCTCTTCATCAGGGAATTAGATACTCCCTACAGGGTAATTAGAGAGGTCTGGACTACTCTAGATAAAGAGAACCTCATCGATTTCATAGGTTTAGCCAGGATAATTAAAAGTAAGAAACCAGACTATATCGATTTCGTATGCATCGACGATAAACCAACTCTAATTATATATAATCGCGATAAAGAGGAGAGGATAAGCTTAGTTAATGATTAACCCAACATCGTATCTAGAATAAGCATAAGTAGAAAACCAGCCATTACAGCGAGCGTAGATTTATCAAAGTACTCTCCATGCTGCGCCTCAGGAATCATCTCATTTATAACAACAAACATCATGGCTCCAGCGCAGAAACCGAAGAAATATGGCAATAAACCATGAACTAGTGACACTATAAAGTATACTAAAATAGCGTTTAATGGCTCTACTAAACCAGAAAATACTGAGAAACTAAAGGCTTTACGCTTAGAGAAACCCGAACTATAGAGTGGTGCAGCTACAGCGAATCCCTCTGGAATATTCTGGATCCCTATAGCTATAGCGACTTCAACACCTAATATCAAACTTCCAGAAGCAAAAGCTACTCCAACGGACATTCCTTCAGGCATATTATGTAGCGTTAATGCACTAAATATTATCAATGCTTTAGTTAATGCGGGGCTAGCTGTTTCTCCAGTTAATTTATAGTAAAAAACGTGTACTCTATCCTTAAGCAGTAAAACAAAAAGCACTCCTATAATGAATCCAATAGATACACTCACTGTGCCTCCGAGCTCCATGCCTGGAATAAGCAAGCTGAATATGGATGATGCTAACATAATTCCTGCCGCTATTGCATTACCTATATCGAATTTCCTGTGACTAAACTCGTCTCTCATAAATAGAATAGGAATGCCTCCTGTCGATGTTGCCACTAGACCAGCTAACAAGGCAGATACGAGAAAAAACGTGAATGGATCCATACTTATAACCATTAATAATCTTGATTAATTGATTCATCATATAACATATTTTTAAATAGTGGGATAGAAGAGAGTTTAAAAAATTAATGATGAGGATTATCGATGCAGGAGATAATTATTCTATACGTGATTTTAATAGCTTTCCTAGCTGGGTTTATAGGTTCTATTCTTGGGTTAGGCGGAGGATCTATCCTAGTCCCATTCCTTGATATGTTAGCTGACGCAGGTTTTCTCCCCGGCGTTAATATTCATCAGATAATCGCGACAAGCCTAGTTTGCACGATAGCTACCTCCAGTACAAGCAGCAGTATTTATATCGAGAAGAAAATAACAAACATGAGAATAGGTATATTTCTAGGAACGATAAGTATTCTAGGCGCGTTTACCGGCGCAACAATATCCGTTATGCTTCAAGGCAACATTCTTAGATTCTTATTTGGAATCCTATTGATTTTTACAGCATATAACATGATTAAGGGAAAGAGATATACTCTGAAAAGAAAGGAAGTGAGGGAAGATAAGCTAGCTAGATTACTCGGCTTAAACGGCGAATATTATGATGAATCCGAAAAGAAAACAATAACATATCAAGCTCAAAACACCGTGAAAGGATTCATCTTAACTTTCTTCGGGGGGTTAGTATCAGGATTACTGGGAATAGGGGGAGGAGTAATAAACGTACCAATATTAGTCCTCATCCTTGGCCTTCCACCTAAAGTAGCATCAGCTACGAGTTTATTTATCATTGGGTTAAATGGCGCAACAGGCGGAACAATATATTGGTTAAGCGGTCTGATTGAACCACTATTAGTCGCTCCAGCGGTATTAGGGATATTTATTGGTGCTACAACTGGAACAAAGTTCTTTAGAAGGTTGAGAAATGAGACGTTGCGAAAGATATTTGCTATATTCCTGCTTTACGTCGCTTTAAGAATGATATACAAGGCTTTCTACTAGGTGTTTCTAATGAATGAGTATGACTTATACAAATATATCAAGATGAGTGTGCTCGTCAGCATAATACTGTTCATAATGGGCTTATCAATAACAGTAATTAATCAAACCTACACAGTGAGTACGAACATAAGTATTAACGATTTCATTAATCAATTGCTCTTGGGGAACCCTACCGCTATTATTTATCTGGGTATACTAAATTTGATATTGATACCGATAGTCTCATTATTCTATCTAGATGTAACATATATTGCAGATAGAGATAAAAATATGTCATTATTAACGATTATTACGATATCAATGTTAATAATAGTTATACTAATAAAATTACTACTTTTCTAGCTTTCAATAAACTCTTTAACAACACTTAATGTCCTTTCAAGCATTGCTTGCCACAACTTCTCACCCTTCTCAACACTTGCTTTAGTTGGATCACCTATACTTCCAGTATCAGTAAATTCATCAGTATTCCAGGCCGTCGTAACTCTTATTGGAGACCACAAAGCAGCATACTTCATCTTAGGAGTCTTGATATTAGGTTTAGTTATCTTATCTTTTCTTACTTTATCTGGAATTATTACTAATGCTACACTTGTTTCAAATTCGCATGCATGCCCCCAAATCTCTGATTCCAGGACATCCTTAATTACATCATTGATTAATTCCCACGGATTTATCAATATAGCTTTCAGCTTTGTTTTCTCTTTTATCTCTCTAAGAGCTAGATTCAGTGTAGGAATATTTCCACCATGACCATTAATAATAATTAGTTTCCTTACGCCATGTTTATCAAGGCTCCTAGCTATATCCCTAACCATAGATAGTAGTGTGCTTGATTCTAGGGTGATTGTTCCTTTAAAGTGCATGTGGTGCGGAGAGATACCGTACCATATCGGTGGAAGAACCAGTACGTCACCACTCAACTTACTAGCTATCTCTCTCGATAATATGTATGAGCTATAACTATCCATACCTAGGGGTAAATGTAAACTATGTTGCTCGCAACTACCAACGGGCAATATAACAGCTTTTATCTTATTAATCTTCTCACTTATCTCAAACCAAGTATGATCCTTCCACTCAAGCATTAACAGCGCCTCAATAATCTCCATGAAGAATTAATCTTAGTTATATAATCTTCCTATTCTCTCCTACTAAATAAGTATCGTTTATATAAGTTAATTATCGTACTTATCGTAAACAGCTATGTGATGCATCTAGATAAGAATTTAGTATTATTCTGATGCATGATTGTTTGATTATGAGTGAAATTTAGATTAATCCTAATTAATCTTAACACATAATGCAGATTTATAGCATTTGTATAACTTAATTATTGTTACAATGCTAATAAAAATACTTTTCAGTTAACAGTACTTATCTTTATAATTTAATTATTGATTAATGTGTTCGAGTTATGTCAAGAATACCTAGGGAGGTTTGTGCTTACTGCAAGGGAGTGAAAAAGCTCTGTGGAGCAAAGGTATGCCCAATACTCATTAAGAGTGCGACAGCATTGAATTTGATTCCCAAGATAGTTAATAAGAGAAGTCTAGATGGATTTTCTCCACCTAACTTACTCGTAGGTGAGCATGGTTATCCTCTTGTTAATCTCGGCCCAATATCAACAAATGAATTTTCTTATGCAAGGGAAGATCCAGAAATTTGGGCTAGGAAGAGATTGGATCTAATAGATATATTGAAGATGAGAGTAAGTATGCTTTATGCTTTTCAGAAAGTTAAGGTAACTAGATATAACTATCTCATCGATGCGTTGAAAGAGATGATTATTAGCTTAAAGCCCGTTGACATAGATATATACTTAAAGAAAGAACCGAAAATACTAATAAACTTTGATGCTGATATTCCCCCAATTGGAGCATCAGGTATTCTAGAGAGAGTAGAGATAGCTGGGAACCCAATAACTACAAGGAAGATTGAGCAAGCTGTTGAAGAGGACGTTAAAACGATAACTATTGTACCAGAATTATGGAGACATGGAATGAATTTCTATTACATTCAGAGATTACTATCCGCCGGTCTATTAGGAGTTAAGGCTAGAAGAAGAATTGTACCAACGAGATGGAGCATTACTGCAACTGATAGTATCTTAGGCCAATTCTTTCTAAGGAAAATAAGGTATAGTGGCACCCTAGGTCAATCATCCCTACATTACTGGGAGTATCTAGGGAACAAGTACTATATCTTATTGATACCGAATGAATCCTGGGCAATGGAGATGTTCGAGATATGGTTACCATACAGTGTCTGGGTTAGAGAATCAAGAAACCCAGTAATAATACATATTCATGAGGACTATGACGGTAAACCAAATAAGATAGATGGTGGCTATATGGCGATTCGCTATAGTGTTCTCGAATACCTAACGAAAGTGAATAAGAAAGCAGCCGTCATAGCTATAAGAATAATCACACCTAAGTATTTTGCTCCAGTCGGAAGTTGGCAGATAAGGGAGAGCGTTAAGCTTGCTTTGCAATCACCTCCAATAATGCGAGGTGAACCTGAAGAGTTGCTGAATGAAGTAATGCTTAGAGAAAAGGATAACTTAAATATTGATTTTAGCAGTAAATCATGGATATTAAGGAGAATCAAGCAACCTAAATTAATAGACTTTATTAAGTAGAAATGATTCAAATTTTTAGAACAGTCATGATCTCTATCCTCTATGATAAGCTCACAAGTATGAGATAATTTAATTTACCTAAAATTTCATCTAAGCCATTACGTTAGCGGCTAGAAACTAATTTACGCAAATATTATAATACAGGTATTTTATTCAATCAATAATTTAAATAATAGAGGTTCCCCATTTTAAGAGAAACCATATTTAATGAATTAGCGGTGATTAATAATGCCAATTAAAGGGATAGATTCAATAGATTTAATTAAGAGGGTTCTAGATGGCAAGAGACTCACAAAAGACGAATTAAAACAGATTATAGAAGATGCCCTAGGGGGCGCTCTACCCGATGTAGCAATTACAGCATTTATTGTAAGGCAATATATTAAGCCGTTCTCAATTGACGAAATAGCTGACTTAACAATGGCTATGGTTGAAACTGGCAAGACTGTTGATTTTGGTCCTAATACTGTGGATAAGCATAGTATTGGTGGTGTTCCCGGGAATAAGGTCTCTCTACTGATAGTTCCTATTATCGCTTCAACAGGCCTCAAGATCCCTAAGACTAGCTCGAGAAGCATAACAACAATAGGAACAGCAGATACGTTTGAAGTTTTAACGAATGTTAATCTCTCTCTAGAGGAAGTTGAGGAAGTTGTTAATAAGGTTAATGGATGCATAGTGTGGGGTGGAGCACTAGATATAGCTCCAGCTGATGATCTATTTATCCAGAAAGTAGAGAGTGTTCTAAGGATTGATCCTATATCACAATTGCTTGCTTCAATTATGGCGAAGAAAGTGGCTATGGGGGTAAAGTACCTCGTTATAGATATTCCTCAGGGGAAAGGAACTAAAGCTGAAACAATGGAGGATGCAATGAAATTAGCTAGAATGTTCGTTGATATAGGGCAGAAATTGAATGTTCATGTAGAAGGAGCAATCACTTACGGGGATCAACCAATAGGTCATGCCGTTGGACCAGCATTAGAAGCAAGAGAAGCGTTAATGACTCTTGAGGGAAAAATCCCCTCAACATCACTAGTGGAAAAAGCCACAGGCTTAGCTGGTATCCTCTTAGAAATGACTGGAAGAACCCCGCCTAACAGGGGTTCAGAGGTAGCAAAAGAAATCTTGAAATCTGGTAAAGCGCTTAAAAAGATGAGAGAAATAATCGAAGCGCAGGGAGGAGATCCGAAGATAAAATCCGAGGACATACCAATAGGCCAATATACTGCTGATATAGAGGCTACAGCAGACGGTTACGTTGTTTCTATAGATAATAGGGCTATTATGGCTATCGTGAGAGCAGCTGGTGCTCCTAAAGATAAGGGTGCAGGGGTTATTGTTCATAAGAAAGGTGGTAGATACGTTAAGAAGGGTGAGCCTGTCATGACGATATACTCTAATAGTGAGGCTAGGTTAGATGAGGCTTTGAGTCTAGCTAGAACATTAGAACCAGTTATTATAGAGGGGATGATTAGAAAAAGAATAGTGCAAGCGCAATTCTTAATGAGTGCGTCTTTTGAGGAATCTGGCTAGATCATATATCTATTTTAATTATTTCCCATATTTTTGGATACATTTCTTTAAAAGCTCTTATTACATCGCTAGGTGGAATTATGCCTGCTTCTGTTATTATTGCATCAATGAATTCTGGTGAAACAGTTTCAAAGGCTGGATTCAGGATTGTGACTCCTTCAGGCGCATCATGCCAAACCTCCTTTGGATTCCGCATCTCAATGGTTATGTAATCCCCGAGGATAGATTTTAGATCTAGTTTTAGGAGAGTGGTCGTTACGTATAAAGGGAAATCGAACTCCTTAGCCACTAATGCGAGAAGCTTACTACCAATCTTATTTACTATTACTCCATTACTACCAATTGCATCAGACCCAATCATTGCTAGATCAGGCTTATATTTTCTAGCAGCCCATCTCATCGCGCTATCAACAATATAATAAACCTTTATCCCACTTTCAGCTAGCTCTCTTGCTGTTCTTCTTCCCTGATAAACAGGCCTAGTCTCTGACGCTATAACACGGATGTTCTTGCCTTTCTCATGAGCTTTTCTAAGAATCTCAACTACAGTGGTTGAGTGACAGTGAGTCATAACTATTCCTTCGTCAGGAACTCTCTTCCAACCGATTTCTATTATTTTCCTGAAAGCGTTTCTCAATGTTTCTAAATAGCTATCAGCAGCCCTAGTTAATTCCTCCCTGATTACAGATAGTTCAGCTTTTTCCTCTAGCAATTTACTATAAATGGATTTAATTAGATTTAA
This sequence comes from Promethearchaeati archaeon, assembly GCA_026993975.1. Taxonomy (GTDB): domain Archaea; phylum Asgardarchaeota; class Njordarchaeia; order Njordarchaeales; family Njordarchaeaceae; genus Njordarchaeum. Next base: position 23,230 of record JALWRR010000201.1, read on the forward strand.
TCCATTCTGCATAGCTGGTTCAGTAGGTCTGCTATTGAAAAGCATTTCAATAGACTTATTTAATGTATCTAATAACTCCTCGTCGGTAGACTCGCTAAGGACGCGTTTAATCGTTTCCATAGCTGTAACCGCGATTCGGGTTGCGCCTCGAATCCTTAAGCTAGCGATATCCTCTTGAATTCGCTTAACATAATCCAATAAATTTTCTTGAGAAGACATAAAAGACACCTATTTAAATAAAAATCAGTGGTGATTAAAAAGTTAAACCGATTATTTAGCGGGTACAAATGTTCTTATCTCTACGAAGAACCAAGCTATGAACGCTGCTATTAATCCCATTGCTGCTCCAATTATTCCAGCAACGATCATAACGCCTATAACTATAACTTCCATTCCTATATTGAATATTGATCGAACAGCGCCAACTAGCTGAGGCCACCATATTCCCGTCAGGACGGATATGCTCAGCATAGCAACTATTATACCGTTTATTAATGCACCACGCCAATATCCCGTGACCCATCCTATGAATATTCCTGGGAGTATGAAGTCAAGTAGTATTATTAACTCGAAGAACCTTGTTAAATCGTTTTGCAAGCCATAAGCCGAGTACAGTAAGTAAGTTGTTGTTATGGTTAATGCATAGAATATTATTCCTATGACTAATCCGATAAGCATATTTTTCGTATCTCTTCGCCCAAGAATCTCAAATTTTCTTACCCTACTTTCAAGAGTTTTTGTTAATTCTCTAGTGAGAATTAGGGATGCCTTCTCAGCCTCTTCTTGATCAATAAGACCTGTCTCTCCAGGTATAATCTTATCTAATGTCTCCTTATTTCGATTCAGAAAACTCTCAAATACCCTCCAAACGAGCTTAGGATTATCTTCTGGATCTGTGATTGCGACAGCTAGTATTCGGACTCCATCAACATCTATATATCTGTATGACATTTTCACATGTTCAAACTCTATTATCTGTACTCTACTACCTAAAGCATCATAACCGAACATTGATACTGCGGATAAGAAGTTAACCATCAAGCTGTGATCTCTACCAGCGACTCTCTCAAGTATATAATCTGGTATCTTCGGGTGAACGTAATGCCAGATTAAAGTTCCCTCCTCAGAGGCCAAGTACATCAAATAAATCATTTGTTCTCACGTAATTCTACTAGTCCTAGAGATTTAGATTGTGTGTTATAGATATGATGTTATGGTGTATAAAAATTTATTCAATGATGCTCCTTAAAAAAACATAATTCAGCATGATTATTTAAATAATTATAGGTAAAAGAAGAAGAAATCTCGTTATTTACCTATGAATCTTTTTCTCAGGGTTCTCAACTCGTTTTCAATTTCCATAATGTTTTCCTTCAAAGGATCATCTAGTTTTCCGCGAGTGAGTATTTTTATGTCTTTTAGTGCTTTATACGCTCTATCGAATAGCTCTTTAGCTCTTATAACATTTAGTTTTTTGGGTGGTAGGGAGGAAACTATAGATATGAAGTCCCTTAGATCCATAATCGATTGATCGAATTGCTTTAGAGAATTCTTGATTCTGCTGTCGAAGAGGATTAAGCTGCACTTCATGTAAGCAAGCTCTATCGGGTCAAACTTGCCTTCAAGTTCAGCTAGAATGCCTCTACATGCATTCAAGTCCTCTTCTACCTGTTCTATTCCTAGCTCTGAGAAGAATCTAGCTATTGCTCTACGTAGTCTTAAGTTGAATTCATATGATTTAATCATTGGTCTCTCATCTTCTGATATCTTATCACTAATTAACTCTATTGTTTCTATGGCTGTACCTAGTAATTCGTAAAGATCGTTAAACATTGATAATGAGTACCATATTTTTGCGAGAGAGATTGTTGTCCATGATAAAGAGCCAAAGTAATCAACTGCATCTAATGGGAGTTCTGAGCTTTCCTTGATTTTACTGAAGATATGTATTAGTATATCCTTTAGCACTAAAGTAGCCTTGTTCAAGAATTCTTCAGGAGATGTAAGATGCTGTTTAAGAATCCTAGTTATCTTCAGTAATATTAGAACAGTTTCTGGTTTCTTCCATTCACCACTATCACTTAGAACTGTTTTAAACAATTCTCTCATCTTATTCAGAATATTTATTGCTGATTGGTATTGCGCTGATTCTAGATGAGATCTAAATAAATCCTTGAAAGTATCTAAGTAATCCTTCATATTTACGTGCTCTGCTCCGTATTGAGCTATTATGGAGTTAGCTACGCCGATAGCCTTACTCAATATACCAATAGCTCTCTCATAATTACTTAACCTCATGTATACCTTTCCAAGCATCTTGAGTATATTGAAATAACTTATCCAGATATCCTTCGCACTAATCCCCATCTTAATAAGCATCTCTATATTATCTCTAGCTTCAATTAGTAAGTCCGCGGTCTCTTTCTTATTATTGCTTCTGAGCAAGATTCTAGCTATCTTGGGAGCTACCTTGATTTTATGAATCATTAGATCGAGAGTACTAGGACTAAAGCTCATAGATTTGCTTAACTCATATATCTCGTTATAATATATAAACGCTTGATTGTAGTTCTCGCTTGATGCGTAAATATCCCCTATTTTCTCGTAGATTGTGAATAGGTTTTTTAGGACGATCGGGTCGATTATCTTAGGGGTCTGCACGCTTATTAAGTAGTTTAGGAATTTTAAATGCTCTGATAGCCAGGGGAACTCTCTGGTGAATAGTTCTGAATCAGTTATAATGTCTACTACTAAATCAAGGGTGTTTGAGTATGTTCTTAATACTATTATGTCGCGAGGATAACGATTTAAGTAACCTTTGGATTCATCAGCTATCTTCTTAAGGATGCTTAAAGCTTGATTCTTTTCCTCCTTTAGGAATATGTTAGCCTTTAAGAAAAGAGAATTAAGATATATCCTCTGTAAATCCCGGCCAAAAGGCTCTTCAAGAATTGTTTTATCAATAGATATGAATTCATTATAATTGCTTTCAAGTGACTTAATATAATCTAATGCTTCATTAATCCTTCCATTAACATATAAGGTTTTACTTAATAATAAATAACAATGCATTTTCTCAAGTAAAGTTTCTTGATTTAAGGGTATTCTCTCTATCTTCTCGAGATTAACTCTTATTATACTTAGCGCGTCAGAGAAATGCCCTTTGGCAAACAATATCTTAGCTAGTTGTGTTCTAGCCCTTATCTTGTCAAAATCGGTTGATTCAGGATTATCGATCAGCGCTCTATATATCCCTACGGCTTCTTTATCTAAGCTAATTGACTCAAGTAATTTAGCGTAAAAATGCTTCATTGTGGTGTCTAAATCAATCTTATCAAGAATCCAATTAAGCATTATCACGTTTTCTCTTAATTGACCAGTAAAATACAGGTTATTGATGGTTTCTTCAAGAACATTTAGTAATTTTTCTCTAGATATATTACCAAGCACATTTAAATACTGCATTAGCGCGTAAAAATCGTTTCTCTTTTTGTATTTTCCTAAAAGGAAATCAGTAAACGCATTAATCTCTTCCTCACTAATATCTATGCCCATGCTACTTAAAGCCGATATGAACAAGTTATGTAATCTCCATGCATCATACATCTCTAACTTAGGTTTAACTATGGAGAAAGAAATAATATTATCAACTAGATCCTCACCACTTTCCTTGTCAAAGAAGCTGCCTAACTCACCAGGATCAAACCAATCAAGTATAGACGCCATGTAAAATATTTTCTTATCTCTATTACTCATCTGATTAACATAATGCTCAATAATGCGGTTTTCATCTAATTTCTCTTCTCCAGAGATCAGCTTTTCAGCGTAATCAATGATATCCACGCCGCTTCTAGATAATTGATCCAAGTATTCTGCATATAATGTTAAGTAAAACGCCTTACCCTTAGTTATCTTAATGGAGTTTTCAACGAACTCCTCAGTAGAAATGCCTAGCCTATTCTCCAAGTACTTATCTACATCACTTGATTGAAATGGTTGAAGCTGTATCGAAATCAAGTGCTGGGGATTACTCCAAGAATCTGAGTACTTAGACCAATTAATTTTCTCTCTAGTAGAAACGATGATAAACATTCTACTTGATAAAGCTGCTAGAAGAATGGGTATTAATTCATCATGCAATAAGTCCTTGCTTAAAGAATCAATTATCATAACTATTCTAGAATCCTCACTTAGCTCTCTCAACAAGTCCTCCGCTAAAGCTAGAGGTAATAATTGAATTAAATGATAATTTTCAAGTGAATCGAGATCTATCCTATCCTGGAAAGTGAGACTATCCCCATAAATCCTGCGAATTGCTTCTAACACCCTAGAAAGTACTATATACGCGTTACGCTTTTCTTTTCTCGGTCTAAGAACAGCTCCATCTTTAGCTTCGATGATATCAAGTACTCTCCTATTAATCGTGTCAAGTACAGTATCAAAGTTATTCAACTTTGTATCAAATTTAACGCTGATTAATCTGCCTAAGGATAAGAGAATATTCATAGCGCTTCTATCGCCTTCAGCATCTAGAGCTATATAGCTTATTCCAGCATCCTTCACAGATGTCTCTAAGAAATACTTAAGCAACCATGTCTTCCCAATTCCAGCTTGTCCATACACATTTATTATCGGCGAATTACCATTCTTCATATAGAGCTTAAGGAACCCTTTCAATGCCTCTAGGGCCTCCTTTTGGTTAATAAATTGAGACTCTATTAAATCAAACTTTAGTCTATCTAAGCGATATTCTTCAGCCAATTCTTTCTCCTTAGTATAGTAAAGTATCATTGAAAAACACCCTTAAAAACGTAAGATGAAATGTGATTATAGATATATTGTAGAGTATTCAAATCTTACAGTTAGCTATAGAAAAAGGGGAAAATACAATAAAAATATGGCATAAATAAAGAAAATTGAGATAAAATCATATAGGGATTAATATGAATCGCTTTAATTACTTAATATTCATCTTTTCCTTAAAATAATTAAGAGCCTCAATTATGTAATCCCTAGTTATGAATCCCTTCGCGGACTCGGTCTCAAATATTCTATCCGGAATCCTTAATCCAGAGATAGAGAATCCCTCTCGCACCTTAAGCCTATACTTCTCCCGATAAATCTCTTCACCAAGTTTCTTTAACTCATCAACACTAAAACTATAACCCAGAGGTTCTAATGCATCACGAACAAGTTCAGGCTTATAGATACCCCGAGCAAAGAAACACACAACTAAGCTTGATAATATCTGTCTCCAAGATTCCTCTGTAACAAGCCTATCTATAAGTTCTTGGGGAGATAGTGTCTCACCAAGTGTCTTTTGATCCAAACTATATCCAGCGTTATCTAAGTGACTGTGTCTAGCCCCTATGAGATATCCTATGTGAGCAGCTGGACCAGTATGATACCCAGGCATCTCATTTTTACCGAAAGCTAGAGCGAATTCTTGTCCACCATAGATAGCTGAGCAGTGATCGATACCCATCGCTAAGTTCTTGTAAAAATCGTTTGGTTGCTCAACGATCAGTTCTATAGCTCTTATATAGTTCTCATAATCACCCCAAGAGAGTTTTACGATTGTGTCCTTTTCACTAATTATGCCCCTCTCTAATGCCTCAGTGGCCCAAGCCAATGAGACTCCCGTGCTCATTGCATCGAGCCCCATTACCTCGACAGTCTCAATTAGTTTTAGTAAACCAACAGGATCCTTTATCCCTAGCATTGCCCCAAGGGAATATGTTGGCTCATAATCATAAGACACAAACATTGTTTTATAGAAATATGGTTCATCAACATACGGTTCTCTCCAGCTTGCTATGTGAATGCATGCTACTGGGCAATGAGCACAAGCAACTCTTCTTCCTAAATAATTCTTCGCGAGATTCTCTCCACTTATCTTATCAGCATGCTCGAAGCTAGATTGCTTTAGATTTCTTGTTGGTAAAGCATGTATTTCGTTTAAATGCAATACATTAGCTGGAGTACCTAAGTCATGATACTTCTTCATTACAGGAGATTTAACCGCTCTATCATATATCTCCTTATAAATATCCCTAAAACGAATCTTATCTTTAACAGGTAACTCAAGCTTTCCAGAAACAACAAGAGCCTTAAGCTTCTTCGAACCAAACACAGCACCAAGACCTAGTCTACCAAAATGACGATAAGTTTCTGTTATTACACCAGCATAGCGCACTAATTTTTCTCCGGCTCTACCAATTCTCATTATTGTTCTATGTCCAGGAGAGATCTCATTCTCCCGTATTACACGACCAACAGTGTAACTAGATCCCATTCCCCAGTAAGCGCTAGCATCTCGGAAATATACTTTATTGCCGTGAATTGCGATATAGATAGGTATCCGTGATTTACCCTTAATCACTATAGCTCCATAACCAGCCATTCTTATAGCGATAGCGCTTCTACCACCAGCGTGACTTTCACCAAAATTCCCTGTTAGCGGGCTCTTAAAAACAGCAACAGTCTTAGACGCTAGAGGATAATATCCGACTAAGGGTCCTACAGCGAAGACTATGACATTCTCTGGACCCAATGGATCAGCTCCTTTAGGTAGCTCTTCTTTCAATAATTGTACTGCGACCCCAGTTCCTCCTAACCACCTATCGAATAGATCCTCTCGATCCTCTACCCAGTATCTAAGCCGGGTTAAATCAATATAAAGGACTCGTCTCAAATACTTATCAACCATTCTCACTCCACCTCTTTTAATGCAATTACTCCATGGGGACAAAAATCAACACAGTATCCACAGTAAACACATATGATCGGTTTATTCACTGAATCATCCCAGAAAACAGCTCCTATTGGACAAGCATCGACGCATGCGCGGCAGCCAATACACTTATTAGCATAAAATATAACTCCGCCGCCCTTCCTAGGAATTAGCGCATCAGTTGGGCATGCTTTAGCGCATGGTGGATCCTTACATGCTCTACAAACTATGACGGAGAAGCCTCTCTCGAAGCCTCCTAGACTCTTAACATGGATAGCTGCTTTCATTAGTCCTCCAGTTCCAAATCTTCTATTGCACGCGAACATGCATAGTTGGCAGCCTACACATCTCTCAGCATCTATGACAGCTAATCTTTTAACCAGTTTTAATCACCAAAATTTTTTAATAATCCACATAATATAGTTGCATTTTGCATAAAAGTATTTGCCAATATTTTTTATTGTTTTCTATATTGCTCAATAATTTTTTTAGAGTTTAATTATTGTTTATCTTGTTCACTTTCAAGCTTTCACTAATGCTAGCCACTGACATAGGTGGCTGATTCTATTAAACTTTATCTCAATGCTAGATTTTTAGTGCTGAATATGCTGAAATTTAAAATTTTTTGCTTATTTTTGGAAAAATTTCATGTTAGAGTTGGGTGCAATATTTATTGTTAAGGTTTTTATTGATGGAATTACTAAGTCATCAATCAAAGGTATATGACTCATAGCATCAAATTAATTATTTTCCGAAGGTAAAGTGTGATGAAAAGGAGTTTGCTTGATTATATTCAATACTACACAAAGCTCGATGAGAGAACCATTAAATATTATCTAGATCTACTTGATCAAAGAATCATTTCCAAGGAGTTCTTCAAATATTACGTGAATGAGCACTCGCTTCTTAATTTTGAGAAATGGCTCACTGACAAGGATCTAATAATTCAGATTCAAAATGGTTACTTGGTTCTTCCTCCAATATCTGCTTTAATAACTGGGTTAGTTAAGCTGAGGGATAGTTTAAAGTCCTTTAATAAAGCCTATTTAGATGCATTCAATGAATCAATTCAATCGCTCAAGAAAGATTTATTGAGCATAGATATTGCTTCTGGGGACGAGATTAACATAATTACTGCATATAGAGATCTTTTCGAGAAAGCAATTACAGGGCTAAAGAATCACACTAAGAGTATTCAAGATGTTCTTAATTATTATAATGCAGTGTTAAAGCGAATATCATTGACTCTGAATGAATTATCTACTATGATGAGTAAATTTAATGGTAGGATTCTAAGTGTTGAAGATAAGATAGGAGAGCTAGAGGGATTAATTAAAGAGAAGAGAGATTTGATTTCTAGTGAAATAAAAAGGCTGGATGAAGTGCTTCATGGAATTGAGAGCGATGTAATTAATTTTGTGAATGAATTCAAGAATACAGCTGAATCATCAACAAGCAGTATAATGAAATTAGTACAAGAGCAGATCGATCTAATCAATAAGCTGAAGGAAGACTTCTCTAGATCAGCTAAAATACTTATTGATAAGAAAGATGAGTTCGAAAAAAGTCTCGATGAAGTGTCTCAAACGTTACTAGAGAAGCGTGAGGAGATCAAAGCTATATTGAAAGAGATAAAAAGTAATGTTGATGACATAATACATAGCGAGGTCAATGATTCACTAAAAACAATGAAGGATACGCTTGAGATGATGAGTAGTGAGACATTAAGGATCTTTAATGATAATCTCCAGAAGATTACTAAGGATATAACTGATATCAGTGAGGGTTTCTTAAGAGAAATAAATAATGTCTCTGAGAAGCTAAGGAAGAACGGTGATGAATTATTACTTATCCAGAAAGAAGTAATCCAGAGAATTAAAGAGGATATAAATAGTTTCATCGAATCCAACTCAGAGAATTTAGATAAAGTGGAGGAGAATGTCTTAGAAAGGGTTAATGAGATAGTTAATGTGAGTGAATCATTAATAAAACAGATCAGGAATGATTTCGCAGTTATAGATGAGCTATCCTCCAAGCAAGCAAACTACTTGTCTCAGTTTATTGCTCTACAAGTATCGAACCTTGAGGTTGAGAAAGAGCACTTCATAGTGAACCTCAGAACTCTTCTAAGTAAGGATAAGAGAGAAAATACAGGACTAGATATGATTTTCAGTAGATTGAAAGGAGCTATTGGACGGTTAGAGGACTTATATAACTTAAAGGTAAGGCAGATATACAAGAGTCTTAATGACTTAAAAAAGGAGGGAGAGGAAAAATTATCGAGAATCAGTACTAGCACCATAATGAAAGATATTGAGACAGTAATCGGATATTTCTCTAATTCTTTGATCAGAATTGAAAGAATTCTTGAATTAATAGAGAGTCTCAGTAATAAGTTAGATTCACGGGCAAGTAAGTTCACTGAGATACCCATTGAAACAGGCTTAGAGGAACTAAATAAGCTTCTGAACGGTCTCAGTGAAGAGAATAAAAGCGAAGTCATAAAGCTTTTTAATAAACAGAGGTCTCTGTATCTTAGTGCCTTGAAGAGCTTTAGAAAGGAGGCTAAGAAAGATCTGGAGCAAGTTATTAGAGAAATAAAAAGCGAATTAGATACTCTTCGGAGCTTAGAGGAAAATGCTAGAGCGAGCGTGAGCGGGTTTAGTGATGAATTAAAGAAATCTATCTTAGAGGCCTATGAAACGCTGATTAACGAATACGTGAATCTCTTATACGAGAGCACTAAAGAGAGCATTATTCAAATGATTTATGACGGTGAAAAAATTCTTGATAGCGAACGGGAGAAAATGAGTGATGCGTATTCTTCCATAATTGACTCAAAGGAAAAAATAATGGGTGAGCTAGTGAAATTCATTAAGATGTATCATGAGAGAGTTATTAGTGCTTTAAGTGATCTCGGGAAAGAACTACAGGGTTTTACAGCAAAAGAATTCGCTGAGCTTAGAGACGCTGTAATAAGTAGGATAAATAAATCGATTGATCAATATAGGGTTGAGATCAATAAGCTATCTAATGACCTCGAATCACTAATCAAACCTATCAGGAATTACTTAAGCAATCTAAGTTTAGAAACAAACCAGTTTATTGATCGGAGAGTAAGCGAGTTTAACGAGGAAGTTAAAAAATATGTGGGTGAAATCAAAGAGATAACAAGCAAATATGAAAACAATATGACTTTGCTTAAAAAGAATATGCTAGCTGAGATAAATAATGTCCTAGAGCAAATTAAAGAGCTAAAGAAAATAGACATAGAGAATCATATCAGAATTTTCAATAAAACCATGGAGAACATTAACAAGTCTCTATCCACCTCTATAAGCAATACAGTTGATGCCGCTTCTAGTCTCATAGATACATCAATTAATGAGGCATCGAATCTAATAAATCAAGAATACTCCCAATTGATAAACAATACTACTAGTGAGCTAAGCAAGCTAATCAATGACACTATATTCTTATTTGAGAATCATTTAACAGAAGCGAATAGAATTAGGGAAGAGATAGATGATGTTAAATCAAAATGCCTTGATAATACAAATAAACTTGTAAACGAATTAAACAGTATTAATAAAAATATAGATTATGTATCAAAGGAGATAACTGCATCTTATAATGAGCTAACTGCATTTAACCAAGAGGTAGTAGAGAGACTAAAAGAGTTACTATCTAGTTACCAAGAAGTACTAGGCATGTTATCAGGCTATAAGGAGGAGATGAATTCAAGTAAAAAAGATTTAGAATCAGAAATAAAAAGATTGAGTAAGAGAATAGATGAGTTTAACAATGAGATCATGGGACTTGAGTCAAATAAAGAAAAAGTAATAGGTGTTCTAAATACCTATGTAGATGCGGTAACAAGACCTATCCAGTACTTAAAAACCACACTAAATAATTTTGAGAGATATTATTCAAGAAAAATAAAGAAGAAGGAATCTGACATCTCAAATGAAATATTAGGTTTAATAGATCTTGGTAACTCGCTAATAAGTTTGATTAAGGGTAAATGGAGAGACAGAGAGCTTATAGGAGAAATTCTTTACGGTAAGAATATTGTGTCTGAATCCATCAAGAGCATGCTTACCTCGGATTCAAGTAATGTGAATATAATAGTACCAAGCGAAATCGTGAGAAACATACTGGATATAATCAATGGCAATAATAAGAGGGCCAGAACAGTATTGTACACTAATAATACAGATATACTCAGAGAGAGCAAGATTAGTAAAAACTTGAAAATTGAGAGGATCAAAGAGGATATCCCATACTTAGTGATTGTTTCAAACGGTGAAAGAGCGATTATATGTGATAAGAATCTTAATTACGCAATAGAATTAGTCAATGATGAGTTAATAAGAGAGATATTGTTCACGTGGATTAAAAGCAAGTACGCAAAGAAAATAAAATTTAGAATATAATTGGGAACACGTAGAAGTAGTAGAGCATAGTTACTATAGGAATAAGCAAATTATCAATATCCGCTGGCGATAGTGCCTCAACAATAGTAGCTATAAAAGCTATCAATACTATATCACTGATCATAGCAATAAGGCCCGCTGGTCCCCCAATTGGATTGATTATGGATACTAAGATAAGAGACCCAATGATACCGAAAATAAACATGCCTAATGACCCCTCAACGCTCTTTTCATTTCCAAGTAATCTGTATTTTCTCTTCCCATAATACTTACCGAACACTGGAGCTAGCCCATCCCCCCAACCAAGAATAGCCATAGTAACTACAGCAGAATACTTCATAAAGAAGAATACACCGAGAACATCCATAACTAATGTGAAGAATAACGGTCCCTTCAAAAGCTCCTTCGGATTTCCTGTTCTCGTCATGGTTTTAACAGCTGTATCCTCAGGAGTAGCCGTGAAGCCCTTAACTAGGAAAAGAATGGTCCATAATAAGGCTACGGCAATATTAAATGTGTATGACCAATGCCCACCATAGTAGAGAGGCCAGAAGATAACCCATGATCCAGCGGCGATATGAACTATTTTTCTTGAGATATCTTGTGGAAAGCCCTTAGAAACCAAGAAATCCATGAATTTAATCACGGACATTATATATATAAAGACTATAACTGTGCATATAGAGTTCCAGATTAATGGATTAAGGTTATAGGGTGGTATCATTATGATTATTCACCTAAGGAATAAATCTCGTACATACTACTTTTTCTCCCTTTAAATATTTTCTCAATCTACCTTGTTCAACAAGATTGATAAACGTTACCCTAATCCCAGCATCAAGGATTCTCGAAACCCACTCGAGTTTTCCTCTAATCCCACCAGTAGCATCTCCTTCATAGCGTATTTTACTCATGATATCCAGTAACTCGCTTCTTTCAACTTTCTCTAAGGTCTCTCCCTGGTAAATTAACCCATCCACATCCATAGTGAATATTACTTCATCAGCACCTAATTTCTCAGCTAAGAAATATGCTAGGTAATCACCAGAAGCGATCCTAGGCATTTGCTTAACTCTATCGAAGGGGCCATCAGCAGGAATAACTGGAACTACACCAAATCTAAGAAATCTCTCGATGGGCTCTATGAAATAATCCCTTATTTCATCATTCTCTAGAATTATGAATGAGGATGGGTAAAAAGGGAATGCTGGAATTCCCGAATCAATTAATGATCTCAGAATTCCTTGTGTTAATTCACTCACCCAGTACTTGACGTTAGATATACCAACAAGCTTCTCTAACCCTTTTATCTCTACATGTAGGTTCTGTTTTAGAACGAGTGGATGGCCAAATGATCCAGTGCCATGCGTCAATACTATATTTGGGTAACCTGGTTTTACTTCCTCTCCAACCCTTTTTATTACATTTTCTCTAGCTTTGAGAGGTTCTTTCTTAACTGTTATTGCACTACCACCAATCTTAATAACTCTCAACATTTCATTAACACCAGTCACATTATGCTATGAGAACTCTTAAGCAAAATAATGTTTTAGTTGTCAAGAATTTAGCCTTTCTTCTTTTTAAGTCTTCTATGCAGAGTTAGAAGTTTAAAAGCAAGCGCAATTATCACTAGTATTACTCTAGCGTTCTTTATCTTAACGTTTTGAAAGATGTTTTAAAGCAGAATGACGTGTAAAAGTTTTATATTGAAATGTATGTTTACATTATTTGTAGACAATGATTTGGTGTTTACAATGTCTGTAGTTGTATCTGTTAGAGTTAGGAAGGAGTTAAAGGAGGAGGCGGAGAGGTTAGGTATAAATATTAAAGAGGTCTTTGAGAGATCGTTAATAAACGCTATACAGAGAGAGAAGAAAAAGAAGCTTAAAGAAGCTGTAAAAAACGTATTAAAAAACCTTGATATAAGCGAGGAGGAGTGGATTAGTTTGATTAGAGAGATAAGGGATGAGAGATGAAGTT
>JALWRR010000202.1 GCA_026993975.1 Promethearchaeati archaeon
GTTAATTTGCTGACTAGCGAATAGAAGTTCAAGATCAATTGTTTCTCTCAAAGAAAGAATCCCAAAAGAGAAAATGATTTCACTCATTTATGTTTTTTCTTGATTTGTGTCTTCGTCTAGGATTGCGTGGATTATTAGAGCTGCTAGAATTACCAGTATTATTATTACTCCCGGTATCCTTATTGACAGCGCTGCGAATACTGGTAGCGCCATCATGAATCCTATCACTGCTGCTATGTTTATTAGCCTTAGAATCTTCCTCATAATAACCACGCTTTAACGTCCAATATCTAACTAATATTATTAATGGTAATAATTAAGGAAAAAGATTTCCATGCTAATAAATTCAATCTCACTCAATTATAAATCTCCAATCTTCCAGTTCTCTCTCTGGAATCCTTCTAGTTAATTCTCAAAAAATATGAGCTTTACTTTTTCTTTCCAGCTTTAATTCTGCTTATATACTCCATTATTCCTTTCTTTGCTTTTTCATAATAATGCTCGATGATCGAGATTCCTTTTTGATATCAATTCTTCTTTGTAATTCGCTTTAATTCTTGGCTTATATAGAAGTCTAAGTGCTAATGCCGAGTTTACGAGCCCCTTATTATGGATCGCATTAGCTGGTTTATCATCTCTACGCGGTATCTACTCGGGTTAATACTTGGTTTAGGAATTGCATGATTACTTGGGGATTATCTGCGACATACGAGCTTATTGATAATTCCCAATTATAGAGTTTAGAGACTTCTCCCTCAATCCTAGCGAGTATCTCATAGATTTCTGGAGTAATAGATTTCACTAAGACAGCAACATTATAGCCGTGAAAAACCGTGTCCTCATTCGGCGCCGCAACAATCTCTATTAGATCGTCATTAAGTATTTCTGAAAGTTTAATATAGAATGTGAGAACTGCTTTGAACCACTTATTGAATGGAAGAATTAGTGGTAACCCCTTGTTTAATTCCCTCAACGTTAGAGTCTTCTTCATACCGCTCTACCATAGTATTCATGAATTAAGCCTACTAATTAATACACCATATATCACGATTTAAACTATATGATTTGTTAATTATCTCTAACTCTGACCACCCAGAAAAAACATAAAAACGAATTAACAATCTTTTTTCCGATTTTAAAACCATGAGAGGGTTATTATATGAAAGTGATTCTTACAACGCCAAGACCATACATAGTTAATGTTCCAATATTTGAGTACTCCGCGAATCTCAGTAGCGGTTTCAAGAAAAGAGCTAGTAATGATTCATCAGTGTTTATATTCAGTCTCATTTCCCCTATGAAACCTATTATTTCTTCCCCATCAATTATCACTCTCGCTGTTCTAAGTGAATAATAACTTATATAGAGGTTCTCTCGAATCTCTCTTATCACCTGATCCATATTCATCCTGTATCTTCCATAGGTAAAATGATTCCATTTTCTAACTAAGTCTCTTATAATTAACTCTGGATTAGGAAGTATGTAATTATGCCTCCAATTATCCCGCCGCAGTATAGTAGGAGTCTTAAATCGCACTATAAACTCCCTACCATAAATATCCTTTAGCAATTCTCCAAAACCTTTTCGCTCAATTTTTAAACCCATGACTTTGAAACGAGTATTCTTAATAGTTATAAAATCCAATTCAACTAATCTCTCCAAAAGCTCATTAGCCAATCCATCATCAATAAACTTTAAAACTAAAGAGTAATTTCTGTCTTTTTCTAGAACAGTAGAATTAAACTTCATTAGGAACGGTTCAATAGCGATTGGCGAAGTAGATATACTCTCTTGATTCTCCAGGAAATATGAGTTGCTTAGCAATTCCCTATACATATCATAAGCTACTTTACCAGAATAATTCTTGATGACGCATTTTTCAACTGGTCTAAATTTAATTATTAATCTAAAAGGCATCTCTCTATTCCCGCAACAAATAGAAATTCTCATTTTATTAATTTATTAAAGAAAAAAGTAATACACTACAGTTAATATTAATTGTTTTCAGAATGTCGCAAAGTAAACGATATTTCTTAATTTGCTTTTGATCAGCATCGCCAGCTTTCTTTTTAATTTCTACTAATAGAATCATTCTATCTCTAGTATCTGGTATAATAAGATCCAGTTCTATCTCCTTATCTTTATACTTAACCAATTCTTCTAGCTCTTCTATTTCTATCGGTAACTTCTCGTATAACGTTTTTAAATTATCAAGTTTAATAGTTAGGCTATGTATTACATAAGGATAAATTTTGCTGAGTTGAAATTTAATAAAAATTTCATCAAATCTATTAAAATAATCACTAATAAGTTCGTAGAATCTATCATCTATTAGTGCACCGTAATCTCGTTTCTCTGGCGTAAGAAAGATCACAAGAAGAGTAGTTATTAAAAAAAGGATGTTCTTCATTATATCCTTCAGTTTTGATTTTGATACGTTAATTTTTTCTTTATGGTTATTTAATGCGCTCTTACACTTATCGTAGAAATTGTAAAAAGAATTATTGAGTTCCTCAATTTCCTTAATTATGTTTTCCATGTGTTTCTTTTGGTTACTATTAGGTTCATTTTTATAGAGTTCCTGAAGATTGAATATGTGTTGGATATCAGATAAATCGAAAAGTTGTTCACAGGAATTTTTTAACAGCACTTTGATTAATTTCTGGATCTTGTTTTCTATGAATAATTTTTTTAGAACAGTTTTTATAAGTGTACCCTTTTTTATCTTAGCAGCTAACTCTTTAAATG
>JALWRR010000203.1:0-1645 GCA_026993975.1 Promethearchaeati archaeon
TTATTGGGGCCTAAGGCCATGTTGGGCATCTCGTGTTGAGTCTTGTTGAATATTGGGCCTTAGGCCCCCTAAAAGCATAACTAGTCGTATAATTATATGCGATTAAAAAAACTCCGACCGTCTTCATATTTAAGAAAAATTTTATTAGGTTTTTAACCTTTAACAAAAATGACATAACACTATTTTAGGTGAACAATAATGGTTAAAGTCAGAATAGATCCCCGTGATAACTGCATTAGTGATGGAGTCTGCATCGCCCTCTGCCCCGATGTTTTTGAGTGGGGGGACGATGGTAAATCAGCCATAGTGGCTCAATTCCGTGTAAATGATAATATTGCTGAGGGTAACGTTCCAGATGATTTAAAGGACTGTGTTAAACAAGCTGCTGATTCCTGCCCAGTCCAGATAATTCATGTTGAAGAATAAAAGTCCCGATAAATCTCTTTAACATTTTCTTATTTTTGCGCTATTAAGCAATTAATTCCATTAACCTGTCTAATCATGATTTGTTTCCAGCCCGCTTTCTTCACGATACTTATTAATTCACTTTGACTGTAGAGAATTAGCTCTACTCTTAGTTCTCCCAAGTAAACTGGATTTTCATCATTTTGCATGCGATATATATACCATATCCTAACTAATTTATTTCTAGCGCTATTGATTTTTTCAAGTGAGTATATTTGGTATTTCTCGTAGGATAAGAGAGAGAACAATTGGAATGGTTCATAATTATCTCTCAGTAATATGTCGAAAATTACCAGGATTCCTCCAGGCTTAACAATCTTGTTTATTTTCCTTAATAATGCGATATCTTCTTCCCGAGAGTAATATCCTAGTGATGACCAGACTAATAGAGCCGCATTAAATCTTGTCGAGAGTTTTAGTGATTCTAGTTTTCTTACATCGAAACAAATAAAGTTTGTTTCATTACTTAATCCAAGCTCTTCTGATTTATTGATAGCATCCCTTATGAAGTCGGAGGAAAAATCGATTCCCGTGACATTATAGCCGTATTTAGCTAGGTTAATCGCTATTCTACCATCTCCGCACATGACATCGAGAATATTCCCTCGATATATACCTAATTCAGATAGGATTTTGCGTATGATAGATGCATCTCTCTCAGCGAACTTCCATTTATAATTCATGATGATCTTAAATAAGTGAGCTTTCTTTCTGAATGTTTCCTCAGTCCACAATTATGAGGCCCAATATCACTTACTGAGAATCAATTATTGTTGCTCTCTCATATATGTTTTTAGGGATGAATTAATCAAAAAATTATTGAAAATTTGAGGATTATTTTTGTATTGGAAGAATGACATCGACTCTCTCCCAATTATCTGGATGCTCCACCAGATAATAGATTACTCCACCAAGAAGATTCTCATCGCTCTTAACCGCATCCGCGTATCCTTTAGGCCAGATAGCTACAATTATGATATTTTCTTTCACGAACGCGAGAAGAAAACCAAATTTAAGACCCTTCTTATCTATGCTTAATAGAACCATGAATTGTTCCTTAGGAATATCTTCTCCCTCTGGACTTATAACCTCTTTTATGTTTCCGATAGCTTGATAATTGTTCTCATTCTTGATTTTCTCTTTTATTATATCTAGAACCTCATTCTTTAATCCAATGAAC
>JALWRR010000203.1:1655-2726 GCA_026993975.1 Promethearchaeati archaeon
TAAGTATATCGCGTATATCATTGAAATCTAATTCAAAATCATCTGCAACTCCAGGACTATCGCCCTCAAAAATGACTTTCCATACTCGTGTCACACTTTTCGCCTGAATTATTGGGTTATTTAGAGTTTAAAAGAACCAGTCTATAAACCGGTTCTTTTTTCATCCTCTCAATTTAATAGCTCTTTCTAGAATTAATAAGTTTATTGCTTTTTATGTAGAGATTTATGTTCGATACCGTTGTTAAGAATCATGACTTATTAAGCTCAATAACTATATCGATTATTTCCTCTAATCTCTCAATTACATAGTCTGGTTCACAGAGCTTTTCATCCGCCGGGGAGTAAGTATAATCTTCTAGCGATACTGCGGGATCACCATACTTCATTAATATTGTGATCATCCCTAACTCCTTCGCCCCTGGTACATCAATGCAGGGTACATCGCCGATATATACAGCTTCCGTCGGTCTAACGTTTAATCTCTTAAGCGCGATATTAAAGATCTCTTTATCTGGTTTCCTATAACTTACCTCACATGAAACAATTATCGCATCGAAGAAACCTGTTAAACAATTTTTCTCTAGTACTCTTCTATGAAACGCAATTGGTGAGTTTGATATTATGCCAAGCTTCAGACCCATATCTTTTAACTTGTTTAGTACGCTTTTGGCCTCTTTCCTAACTTTGCAGAAAGGAGCTTCCATCACGTAATTTAAAGCACGTGATAATGCCTCATCACTATACTTTATGTTTAGTTCATTCAGTAGATTTCTTAAAATATCTATTAGCCTCTCCTCCAGCTTCGTTTCTAAAACCGCTCTCCAACGCTCTTTCATTCTCTCTATAAACGCGTTATCAAAGAACGCAGGTAGTTTAAAACCAGCTTCACTGAATCCTCTTTTAATCGATTCAGTTATCACATTTAGATCCCAGCATGTCTCGGTGAGTACACCACCAAAATCGAAAAATACTGCCTTGATCATATCGATAACCTATGGAGTAATAAGTGGATCTGGTTTAATAACTCATAAGTCTCTTATTGCATCCTTTCACGCATTATTTGAAAACACT
>JALWRR010000204.1 GCA_026993975.1 Promethearchaeati archaeon
ATCAATACTCATAATCAAAATAATCACCAAAAAACTTAATACGATAATAAACATAAATAAGTAAATGAATGTCTCCCGTAGGGGAGGCAGGCTGGGGCTGATGTGGCTGGCTAAACCCCCAGCCAATTGTGTATTATTATTGCTTTTCTCTGTTTCTATCTGTATCTTCGTGAAGCACCATTAGTGATGCTTTCATAATAGTACATGAAAGTAATTAAGAAATCTGTGATACTATAATTTATAAATAAAGATTTGAGATTCTTATTCATGTTAATAAAGAATTATTTAATTACAGTAAATATTACGAACATGTAGTATTCATCCCGTGATAAAGGGGTAACAGAATGATAAAACGTTACTTATTTAAATACTTTATCGCTCCAAAACTCGTTAAGAATTATACTAGGTGGTATCTAGAGACAAGAAATTGGAAGAAGAATGATTGGAGAAATTGGGTCGCTAGCGAGTATGAAAGGTTAAAGAACTCATCATGGACTCTGAGGAGATTCCCTAAACTTAGAGATACTAAGTTTGAGGATCTAGTTAATTTACCGGTTCTAAGGAAGTATGTTGAGGCTCCAGAAGATTTCCCCACAGTAATGAAATACAGAAGCACTGGAACTGTAGATCAGAAAACAATAAAGCTATCGAAAAATGATGCGGAGAGAATTATTCTTGGGATAGGGAGGCAGATATGGCTTATAAGGGGTGAACCAAAATATAGAAACGCATTGTTAATGGGTTCATTAGGTCTCGCCTCAGGAGAATTCATGAATTATGTCTCATACATTATTGCTAAGAACGCATTATTCATTGTGGGAGGAAACTGGAGAGAGCATATTAAGGATATTATTAAGAAAGGTCCATATGATCTAATTGGTACGCCATTACCATATTACTATGACTTTCTTACGAATTTTAAGCATGATGTGTACTGGGATTTGACTTTCTGGAGTAGTTCTGGAGACATAATGACAGCTAAAATCAGGAATTTGGTAGTTAATAAAGGTATTTCTTTAGGAAAGATATTTTACCCAGTTGATAATTATGGTACATCTGAATGCATTATGCTAGGCATGGAGATACCTCCAAATATCGTGGAGTCAGTTCAGTACACTCCCGAGACAAGTATTCTAATGCTTAAGAAGGAGAACGGTGAATTAGTAAATATCTTTGATGCTAAACCTGGTGATCGTGGAGAAGCAGTTATTACACCTTTATTTGATTACATGGTTCCTAATTACGCATTAAACGATATTATAGAAGTGACTAGTAGCGAGTCTCAATTTGGTTTACCGACCATTAAGGTTATTGGCAGGAAGGGAGTTAAGGTTGATATAGAACTTAAAACGTTAGGAAAAATAAGTGGCTACTTCTCTATGTATTCTAGGCTTATGGGTGTGGTTATTGATGGTAGAAGATTAAATGATTTCTTTGGAAAGAATTTCGATACAGAGGCTATTATTTTCGCTAAGGAGAAAAATGAGAAAGTTGCATTATTAATATATGTTGAAAGGAAGATTGATTATTCAGTATTCCTAGAGAAACTAAAAGAGGACAAAGATCTTAATTATCTTGTGGAAGATATCAAGAATAATATACTGGAAATCGAACTAATTCCAGAGCCAGAAGTAATACGAGAAATATTTGAGTACTACTATAATAGATATGGTTTACAAGCAACTGTGCCTAGAGTAATCATAATGGCAAGTGATTGCGAATGCTAAGGTATTTACTCATAGCTATAACTCTCATCTTACTCATCCCTGAGATCCTTTTGTTTGACATTGCGTTTAAGGTATATAGAGAATATCGATTAAGTGTTTTTGAATTAAAGATGGGCATGGCTGTCCTAAGCAGTCTTTATATGTTTTTTACCTTGGTTGGTAATATTGTATTGGATTTCTCACTAGCATTCATATTTTTTAACGTATCTATAATATTACTCTCATTCTCTGGTTATCTCCTATATGTCTATTTCTATCTCCTGAGAACAGAAAAAATTACTGCGTATGTTATCTCTCTAGTCATTATATTTATCGTGCTTAAAGCAATATCTCTAATGATCAACCCCCTCAAGATCTATGTGTTTGATGACGTAATTTTAAGGGAAGCTCACTTAAGCCCTATAGCGATAATATTATCTTCAACCATAATATTTCTTATTTTATTTGAGTTAACTAGACTATATCTCCATATACGTAAGAAAACTCACTATAGAAAGTATTCCAGAGCTATAACAGGATCATATTCGTTAATAATAATCATGCTTCCCCTATACATAATAGGCGCTAAAATCAAGACAATATCGATTATTATACCGTATCTCCAAGGCGCTTTATCCAGCGTAGTAGTCCTATACTTAGTCCTATACTTCAGAAATCACCCCGAAAGACTCGTATTACTGCCCGTTTATGCTAGAGGTCTAATTATTCATACTTATGGTGGTTTAGCGATTATAAAGAAACCTCTTGAGGAAAAAGCGGATAGATTAGTTGTGCTTGCTTCAGCTCTAGTGGCTTCATTAATTAGCTTGGAGCAAACCATTATTAAACTAAAGCATGGCTATAGAATGCGGGTTTATAATTTAATTGACTCGAAAATATTGATTCTTTTTGGCAACAAATCTGTTGGAACAATCATTGTTAATAGAGATAACCCCATTGTCAGAAATATATTAAGAGAGATTATTCGTGAATTTGAGACAGCAGTAGATAGTATTGATGAGGGCATGATAACCAATTGGGAGATAGATCTAGCTGAAAGAATAATAGAGAAATACTTAGAGTTCTTAGTTTAAAACACATTAATATTTCTACTTCTATTCTTCATCTTAAACAAGGTAATGCTTTACTTAATTCTAAAGAAGTTAACCTCTATAAACTATATTTAGCTTAAGTATTAACGAAAGTTAAAAACAGTACTCACTAGGACTTTATACTTCGTGATTAAAAATAGTGATTATGGTTCCATGGGTGCAGGGATTTGGAGGAGCGAACTAAGAAAGTGCCTAAAACAGCATACCTTGTTTCATTCCTGAGTTCTATTGGTGGGGGATTTTATTGGCCTTACATATCTATTTACGCAGTTGAGCTAAAAGCCTCATACTCCGAGATAGGAATCGTCACATCTATTAGCAATGCTTCACCAATGGTTCTTCAACCTTTATGGGGCTACCTATCGGATAGGTACATGAAAAGAATCATCTTCATCTCTGTAGGATACATAGTCGCTGGACTAATAACAATTCTTTTTATTAATGCTAGAACTCCTTTATTCTATGCATTCTTACTAGCTATGAGTCTTATCGCTTTATCAGCTGTGACACCAGCTTGGAACTCTTACATAGGTTCATTCTTTAAGAAGGAGGAACGTGGCAAGGGAATAGGTAAAATAAGTGGGTTAGGCATAATAGGAAGCGTTATTGGCACACTGTTTTCTGGTTATTACATGACCATGATTATCGGTGAGAATAATATTAATCAATACGCTTTCTCTTTCACAGTAGCAGGATTATTCCTTATAGTGACTGGGTTAACAGCATTATTCCTCAAGGAAAATAAGTCATATAATAATGGATATAATCTATCCGAGATAGTAAGGAGCTTAAGGAGCAATCGCTTATTTCTAGAGCTATGTTTGATTGAAGCATTCTGGTCGTTCACATTAAGTTTTCCATGGCCTATTTTCTCTGCAGCATATATCTATAAATTAAATGCAACGAAGATAGAGATAGCTACAGCCAGCATGTTTTTTAACGCATCTTTTGCTTTATCACAAATATATCTTGGACGTCTGGTTGATGAGTATGGTAGAAAAAAGACACTAATGATTATGAGATTTATTTTCCCAGTATACCCATTCTTGTGGTTTATTGCCTGGAACGTATCTATCATATATCTAGCGAATATTATAGTTGGGATAACAAATGCGATAGCTTCGCTAGCTGTTATATCATATATCCTCGATATAACTAGGGAGGAGGAAAGAGCATCGTACTTCGCTGTATATAACATGATCATAGGCATCTCTCAATTCCTTGGATCGCTTGCAGGAGGATTCATTGGTGATTATTTAACTCAGTTCGGTGGATTAATCTACGCGATTCAAATGGTATTCCTGATTAATATTATTATGAGAATTTTCTCAGCTACCCCTTACACGTTCTTGAAAGAAACATTAGTTAAATAAGAAATTAATAATTATTAGTGATAAATCCTTAATTCTTCTCCGAGATTTCTCCTCAAATTCATGATTACTGGGATCAACGAGGCAATAATTATGGTGATGAATGCTGTAATGATGAATAATGGTACGTTAAACGGGATTGTCATTAAATATCCTTGGGGATAATCAACTCTAGCTGGACCATGCATCAGACTTATAGGTGCGCTTAATTCAGCGAACGAGTATATTAAACCGTTAATAACTCCAGCTGAGAAAGCTATTATGTTGATTAAAGTGATTTCAGCTATGAATAGCCTGATTATTTGAATTCTGGAGGCCCCCTTAGATCGCAATAGAGCTATCTCTCTTCTCTCCTCACTTATCATTGAGAATACTATTAGAATTACTCCGATTATACCCATGATAACAGAGCTTACGACTTCAACACCAGATAAGTGATAGGATAGATTACTTATCCTTACTGAATTAATTTTCTTGACCTCATCCCTAAAAACTTTCATTGTGTAAGGAAGAGAATAATTAAACAACACTCCCTTTATCTTATTTAAGCTCTCTGCGACGTTAGCGTCACCGCTCAATTGAATGAGAAGAGAGTAAATACGTATATTCTCGCTTGAAACATTAAATACCTTCATTATAGCGTTAAAACTCGTGAAACCAGCTACAAGATATGTTTGAAAAGCGATAATGCCGCCGGGAAGTAATGGATGTCTAGCTAACCCCGGAGCGAACTTGATGAATCCAGCTACCCTGGCACTTATCAATGAGTTATTAATCATGTTTCTTAATAATATCTCATCCCCCTTACTCAGGATACCCATCTGTTTAATAGCGTAGGAGAATAAGATTTGATTAGTATTATTCAATGCATTCCTTATCTCACTAATACGTGCACCAGAGAGATAATCACTCTCAAAGAATTTTAAGTCAAAGTAATCGAGGTCTATAAGGAAGATGTTTGCTGTGCCCTGGGAATAATGATAGATTAATGGGGAAATACCCACCTTAATTACCTTATCAATACCCGATATATTGCTTAGACTCTTAGTCACGTTCATTATTACTCTATATGGAACATCATTACTAAACATTATCCTGACATCACTCCCAACATTCATTTTAGCCTCGATTATACCTCTGTTATATAGAGTCTTCTCATTAACTAGGTAGAATACAGAGAAGATAACTACTAGCTGTATTAGGAAAAGAGCTCGTACAAATCTCTTAGACTTCCTCTCTAATCCTCGTAGAGAGAGATAAGAGAGCTCTCCAGTTAATCTGTTGGTTAATTTAGCTAGAGTATCACTTATCTTCCCGAAATAATGTGCTAGTAACTTACTTACAGCATAGGCAAATAAAATAGGACCAATTACCATGCTTATTATATCTAGTACTAACACAATCATTAGCAGGAATGATAAAAGGAAATATCTCATCGAAGTGCTTAGCAGGATCCAGTATACAGGGAAACCAAAACTAATCTCTATAACTGAGTATAGTCCTATTCCTGTTAAAATCCAGATCCACTTACTAATACCAGTCTCCTCCTTCTCTATATACTCAGTGTACTCATATAAGGCATCTATAATCTCTAGTTTAGCTATTGATTTACTTGGGGAGTAAACTGTTATGAAACCAATTATTAAAGCTGTTGCCACGAGGGGAACTGCATAACTTAAAACTTTATTGAATAAGAGAGAGAACGGATCATATGTAGCGACTAGATGCGGGAAGTAAAGAACACAAATCAGCACTGCCAGTAAGTAAGATAAGAAGATACTGCCTGTTCCAGCTATTAAACCATTAATTAAACCTTCTAAAAGCATCATTTTTCGTACATGTGAGTTCGATGCACCCTTCACTTTCAGCAATGCTATCACTGGTTTCCTTGATTTCATCGTTGTTAATAAGCCTATAGATGATAATACTATCCCTATTAGAACGATAGGCCAATAATAATAGATCACATAGAATTTCTGAACTTGCATGTTTGAATTAATCTCCATTATCTTATCGTACACATTATTCCTAATATCAGCCCATGGAGCTGTCCCCATGAAGGTAAAACCTAAGTCCTCCATTATTTCATCGAGCTTATTCATTGTTTCATCTAGATTCCATATGTTAATGAGATTATCCCTATCAAGATAAATAAAGAAATACATCTCCCACGTGCTTACTTGCGCTGATCTCTTTATTGTTAGGTCACTGTATATCTGTCTAAGGGATTTTATTGAACCAAAAATAGCGAAGATTTCATTCATTTCAGATGGCATTATGGGTGAATAGATCACGTTGCTAGCGTATCTATATTGAATCAAATCATAGAATTTTTCTGAAGGTTGAACAATAGCTGATACTTTCAGACTTATGTTTCGTATCTCGTTATCAACTGTAACATATTGTACAGATATGTTATCTCCGACACTTATTCCTAATTCACTAGCTATAGAACTTAATACAGCGATCTCATAGGGATTCTCAGTTATTTCTCCAGTAATTTTTGTGAAGAGTTCGCTGGATCTTTCTGGTTCTATTCCCGAGAAAACTAATGCGTGATATCCCAGTGAACTATATGTATTGTTCCCGAAAGTAATATTACCATTATATATACTGAATTGCATTAATGGAACTGCGTCACGTATATTATTGATACTCTTTACTTTTCTCAAATAATACTCATAGTTCCTCACTAGATAGTTCCTTGGATCATATAGTCTGACAGTAATGTCGATTTTAATATCAGATAATTCCTCTTTAACTGATGCTTGACCTAAGTAATCAACTATCATGAATGCACTAAAGAGAAATGATAGACCGATAAGTATCGCTAAAAAAGCTGAAATTAGTAGATTTCTGTTTCTATAAACCATTTTCAAGCTGTATGACGCCATAGTGATCATCACTAATAAGGCTCTACTTACGAAACGTATTTCTTTTATTTATGTTATTTCTATTTATACCTTTAAAGTAATTATAATACATATTTATCTAGGTAATTATAAGAAGAAAATGTTTTTATTTCAGTTACATCTAATTATCTCTGTTTTATGTTCTACTTATCTCTACATGGGGATTAATTTGAAAGCAAAGAAAATCAGCTATCTAGCAATAATCTTATTCATTTTCGCTGCTATTCAAATAGGAGAAATCCTTGTTTTTACTACAATGGAACATCAGATCCTTTATGATAAGAAAACTTTCACAGAGGGCTCCGAGATAAGCTATACAGTTAACTTTACACCAGGTTACTACTCTATCTTTTTACTTAGAGATGCTTATAATGGTAAGTTTAAAGTAAGCCTCTATGATCCAGAGAACAAGGAACTTTTAAGCACAGTTGGGGAAGTCTTGAAATCTGCTGGTAGACACGGTTCTTTCTTTAGTGATTTCTTTGAAGTTATTTTCCGTATATCAACAAGTGGAAATTACACTGTTAAGATAAAATTACTAGATGCTTGGCCTGATAATACTTGTGAAATAGAGATTGAGATAGCTAATAGAAGCCCTCTTCCTAATGTATTGTTCTTGGGTTATGATAAATTCTCCCTAATATTCTCTGCAGCAGTATTCGCCTTCTTCGGAATTCTCTATTGGACTCCAGGATATTATGGTACGGAAAAAAGTCTTAGAGAACTTAGCGATCGGGTTGGCGATATAAATGAGATTAAGTACGGGAGCATTATTCTACGAGATTCTAATGATTCACTTTATTTATACGGTATGGCTATCCCAATTGCATTGTTTGCCATCTCTATATTGGTGGCATTGTCTTCAGAAAATCTATTTATTGACTTATTCATCTTACTTAGAAGCAAAGCTATTACCCATATTCTAGATCTAACAGCACCAATAGTTATATTACCTAGATTACTAAGCGATAGGGATTTCGTCGCTATAACAGATACTGGCACGCATTATGCCATAGGGATCAAAAAGAAAGTATATTACGTTAAGAAGAGTGAGGATGTTAAACTAGTCGTCTATCAAATTTCGGACAGCATTTACCTAGAATTAAGGGCGAAGGATAAGAAAATCATAATTCTTATTGAGAAAGCAAAGAATTCGAAGATACCTTTGTTAATAGAGCATGGCATTGCAATTAAAGAAGAGGGTGAACCTCCTGAATTCAAAGAGAAATTTTTACCAGGAAAAATGAAACAAAAATAAATAACTATTAGCAAACCACTAATTTCTTTTTCTTCTAATTTTCAATAAACTATCTAGCACCCACGCACTTACATATTTCTAATCCTCGGTATAAACATTGGAACTCTCTCCCTATATTTAATATATTCATCTCCGAACTCTCTAATAAGCTCCTTTTCCTCTTTCCAAGCTAATAAATAAATTAGGAAGATTATTAGTGGCGTAGCTAGCAATGAGTAAAATGCAGAGAGCAGAAAAGTTATGCCTATATGCGCTAATATACCACCTAAATACTGTGGGTGCCTAATTTTAGAGTAAAGACCTTCAGTAATTATTTTCTCTGGTTTATGCGTCTCGGCAACTTTTAGTCCTAGTGTTTTAACGCCAGCTAAACCAAGATACATTCCACTAGAGAAGAATAATATGAAGATTATTATTTGAGATAGACTACTCTTGATCCCTAGAAAGGATATAGGGATAATGATATTGAAGGGGGATAAGATAAATCTGGGTTGAGGAGAGATCCATATTCCTATCCAAAAGATGAATAGCCCCCAGCCAGCTATTATTGCTATGATGACTCCTATTTTCTCACCCTTTTCTTTTCCGAAAATCCTCTCCAACTTCTCATGTTCAAGAGAAATAAAGTTGAGAGGGATCGTGATTATAAAGCCGATTAAACTGGCTAAAAATAAGGTATACAATACTCTTGCCCTCCGAAAATATACTTAAAGATTTTATTTTCTTTGATGCATTATTCTTATTTAATCGCTTTTAAAAATAGTGATTAATATGCCTATTTCTGCATCAAAAATTAATGAAATTAAGAGTCTAGAACTGAATGAGAATCAAGTTGCTTTATTATGGTATAATACTTATTCTGGATTTATCTTTAAAACACCTAAATACCTGATTGTTGTGGATCCTGTAGATTTACCTGAGGAGTCATTGGATAAACTCGAACCAGACATAGTTTTTATTTCTCATGAGCATTATGATCACTACGACAAGAATTCTGTTATCAAGTTAGCGAAGAATAGATCTAGAATTGTTGCACCACGCCACATAATAAGTGATTTAAAGGGAAGCGTCCCAGGTGATTTACTTTACACTTTGAGAGCTGGTGAGACATATAAGCATGGTGAATTAGAATTAATTGGTTTTAAAGCTGTTCACCCCTCACCAGAACCATTAACCTTAATAGTTAGAACAGATAACGATATTACAATTTATCATGCAATAGATAGCGCGACTTTTGATGATATGAAAATAGTTGGCGAGAAGTATAAGCCTGATATAGCTATTGTTCCTATAGGTATAGCTCCTAGAACTTCACCAAGAGAGGGTGCTAGAGCAGTATCGATGATTAAACCTAAGATCGCGATACCTCATCATGCTACAGGCGGCTTTAATGAATTTGCGAAGATTATAAGTGGTAATCTCCCTGAAATAAGAGTAAAAATCTTAGAGCCAGGAGATATATGGATCTATGGTAAATAATGCTTATTGTCCATAGAGTTATTTCTCTTTACCAATAACAAGATCTATATTATATTCTTCGGCAATCCTCTTTATCTCACTTGCAACTTTTTTGGGTGCAGTTAGGATTATTAGAAATAATTGAGGTTTTCTTCCGTATTTATCCTCAACCAATTTAGCTTTCCTCAATAATTTTTTGACCTCATCTACAGACTCCGCATAACTTGTGACCTCGCCAACAATCAATGGATCCTCATAAAAAAGATTAATCTCTTCCCCATCAATAATCGCTCTCTCCAATTTAGCTCCTTTAGGTAGAATCCCCATTAACTGAAGACTACCAGAAAGCATCTCTCTAACAAACTCCTCAAAAGTAAGTCCAGCGAATTTCCTCAACGAATCAAAGCCAACTAAAATAGTTGAACGTAATCTTTCAAGATCAGTTTTCAGATGCCTATAGGCAGTTGATAGATGCTTAATCTCATCAAGCATCCTGTTAAAATCATTCCGCAACTTCAATTGCTCTTCTCTTAGTCCTCCTATCTCTTCCCAGATCTTAGTCTGTTCTTCCCTCAAGCCTTTAATCTCACTCCATATCTTTGTTTGCTCTTCCCTTATGCCCTTAATCTCCTCCCATATCTTAATTTGATCCTTTCTTAGATTACTGATTTCTTCCCAAATCTTTGTTTGCTCTTCTCTTAGCCTTCCTATCTCTTCCCAGATCTTAATTTGTTCTTTTCGTAGACCTTTGATCTCTTCCCAGATCTTAGTCTGTTCTTCCCTCAAGCCTTTAATCTCACTCCATATCTTTGTTTGCTCTTCCCTTATGCCCTTAATCTCCTCCCATATCTTAGTCTGCTCCTCGCTAATTTTGATGTGCTCCTCGATAAGCCTATCAAGCCTATTCAAGATGTCTTGT
>JALWRR010000205.1 GCA_026993975.1 Promethearchaeati archaeon
CTTTAGAGGAGGTCTATAACAGAGATTCAGCTGAATTAATAATTATTTATGGTAGAAGGAGGTTAGGGAAGACAACGTTGGTTCTGGAATTCTTGAAGGGGAAAGAGGGAGCTTATTTATATACTCCTCGTGGAGACATTGACGCAATCATAAATAATTATATGGTTTCGCTCGTTAAGCAATTGGGAATTAAGCTTCTTGGAAAAATTACGAGTTTTAAAGAGTTTCTAGATGTGGTCTACGATCTCTCGAGCAGAAAAAAGATAATTATAATTATTGATGAGTTTCAGAGGCTACATGAAGCGGATGAAGCATCTATCACGATTTTTCAGGATTATTGGGATAGATACTTAAGAAAGACTAGAATCAAGTTAATCTTGGTCGGTTCTGTTGTTGGGTTAATTGAGAAAATTGCGTTAAGGGGAGATGCTCCTTTATTTGGAAGGAGAACCCTAGAGCTAAAACTAACTCCATTACCCTATTTTAGGGCTAGAAAGTTTTGGGCTGGATTAGATCCCGTTGATCGTGTTATAGCTTATGGGGCTTTTGGAGGAACACCAGCATATATGGATTCTTATAACTCTGACATCTCTGTATGGGAGAATATAGAGAGAGTGATTGTAAATAAGAATGGACCGCTTAATAATGAGCCAGAGGAGTTATTGTCCGAGGAGCTTCGCAGTCCCTTAGTTTATGTTAGTATTCTTAATAGGGTTTCGGAGGGTCGTAGAGGCTTACCTTTAGCCAAGATCAAAGCGGGAAACGTGAATGTTATTCCATATATCCGAACTCTAGAGAAAATGGATATTATTGAGCGATTATATCCATTAAATGAGAAAAAAAGAGGCGCGTTATATGTGTTTAAAGATGAATTCTTTAGGTTCTGGTTTAGGTTCATTAGTAAGAATTATTGGATGATTGAGATGGGTAGATATGACTTGGTTATTGATAAGATAAAAAATGAGATTAATGATTATCTCTCATTCACAACTGAAAGAATATTGAGAGAACTCTTGATACTTTACTCGGGAAAGAAACTATTTGGCATTGAGATACCTAAATTCAAGAAATTTGGTGCATACTGGGATGGAGAAATTGAAGTAGATGCTCTCGGTATTGGTCGAGATTGTGTGGTAGTAGGGGAAGCTAAATGGAGAGATGAGAAAATGAACTTAAGAGACATTAGCAAAGTTATTGAGAAAGCAGAGAAAGTGACACAGAAGTTTCATAAGAGAGATTATAAAATAATTTTACTAAGCAAAGAAGGATACAAAAGAGAGTACGAAGAAGAAAATATAATTCTTTTAGATCCAATTAAGATGGAGCAAGCATTTGATGAAGTATCAAAAATGCGAGATTCATCAGGGAAAAAGAAGTAGTAATGTGAATAAAAGCTTTAAGAGCTTTCCTTTTTAATTAATAGTATTGGTGGATACCCTGATTGAGGCCTCTCCTCTGCTGCATGAGTATAATAGTGTTTAACTGCTTTGGGATTATGAATTATTTCTACCTCAACTACTCCTTGATCAATAAGCTCAATCAAGTAAGTCGCGCTGAAATCTGGATCATACTTAATCACTAATTCCTTGAATTTCTCTAGAGTGATTGGTTTAGATAAAATTACCCTTAGGATCGCTTTATTACCCTTATCCTCCACTATGAATAGGGACTGAATATTCTCTTTCAGGAATCCTAGGTAAAGCATTGTGCTTAAGCTGCAAGTTGGTAGTCTCAGGAACCAGAGTCCATAAGCGTTAATCTCTCCTAGACCTGGTAAATTAATTTTTATGGGTACTTTGGGTCCTCTTCCTAATACTCTTATAACTGGTAAGCCGAATACTGAGTTTGGTGACACGACTTCAACTATATCTCCGATTGAGTAGTTCGGGATCATGTAATCAGTTAATTTAGATACTAAGTACTCGCCCTTAGTTCCCTTTTCAGCATTTAGAACATTAACTTTATCTCCGTTCTCCTTCTTTATTACCCCTATATGACTTGGTAAGTAGACCATTCCATTGCTTATACCGTGTCTAGTAAAACCAGCACCCATTAAACCAATTTCAGTGCTTCCATAGATATCTATTATATTTATTGCTGTTCCAGATTCACTCGCTATTCTTTTTGCAGCGAGGATAATATCTGGTGTTAATATTGTTCCCCCAGCTGAAATTGTAGCTTGCTCAGTGAGTAAATCATGAGCATTATCTCCTAATGATTCTAGGAAAATCGGTAAGAAGGGAGTCACTGAAAATACAACGTCGTAAGGGCCTCTTTTATTTATTGTCTTCAAGCTTTCCCTGAATTTACGAGCTTCAATCAAATTAGATCTCTTAGCGAAAAATAAATCCACTTCCCTACAAGCAAGTTCAGTGAATTGCCTCTCAGCAAAAATAGCTAGAAAATTACCTATCCTTCCATCACTCCTATAATGACCCGATGAAATCATCCACCCAAGCCATTTAACCCCATTCTCAACATCATTTTTAGAATATGGAACAATCTTACGCTTTATAGTGCCTGTTGAAGCTATCTCATACATATGTGGGAAATCCTTTGGAGGAGAAACCCACGTATTCTCTCTGAAGTTACCTAGATTTTCAATACTCATATTTTTAAGAGAAGGAAAATTGCTTAGAGTCCACTTGGTTTTAGATTTTTCAAATTCCTCATTAATATAATTAAGCCAC
>JALWRR010000206.1:0-809 GCA_026993975.1 Promethearchaeati archaeon
ATACTTGGCTTTATCAGATATCCTCATGTCTATTCCCTGGTCTATTAGCCATTTCCTAATCGAGTTAAAGCTGAATCTCGGGCCGATCTCCTTCATGACATAAATGACTGCGATGACCACTCTGTCGTAGTAAGGCTTCTCTCCAATTCTGCTTGTTTCAATTGGGTGTGTGGCCGCATACTCCCTCGCTAGAGATAGAAGGTCCTGGAACATCTCAGAAAGCGTTAACTTGTCAGCAACGTCTCTAGCATCATCATTCGTTGGATCTCTCGTAACCCTGAATGACCAAGGCCTCTTCATCTCGTTTTTCAGCCCATATTTCTCACTCCTAATTATCCATTGAGCCAATGTCTCGACTGTCGCATCGACGCAGAGCTCAACGGCCTCCTCAACCGTCTCAGGGAACCACGATGGTAGAGCAATAAATTCTCTGGGGATCATTGAGGACGGTAAACTGTCGGGGAATAGGAGGCCTCGATACCGCTTAGCTCGGAGATCAATGAGTTTAGTATAGGCGAATAATTGACTTGTATCACTATGATTTATATCTCTAACAGGGCTAATAGACTTATTGGGGCCTAAGGCCATTTTGGGCATCTCGGGTTGAGTCTTGTTGAATATTAGGCCTTAGGCCCCCTAAAAGCATAACTAGTCGTATAATTAGATGCGATTAAAAAAACTCCGACCGACTTCGATTATTTGCTAAGAGACTAAAAATATTGATTAGAGGGATCTAATTGATTAAGGCTGTTATCTTTGATTTCGGCGGGGTCTTAGCTCAACCACGCTGGAACGCTAATATGATAGTG
>JALWRR010000206.1:819-10600 GCA_026993975.1 Promethearchaeati archaeon
AATTAGATGCGATTAAAAAAACTCCGACCGACTTCCAAAAATACTTAAATTTTAAATCTAAACTAAATCATGTTAAATGCTCGTTGAACTAGGTCTATCATGTGACTGGTGATAGGGTTTGAGTAGGGTAAGACAGAAAACAATAAAAACAATAGCGAAGAAAATTGTCGTGAACTACTGGGACATCATAAGGGAGATATGGGACAGATCGGAGGAGATGTCTCTCGCTGACCCTAAACTAGCCTCTAA
The DNA here is from genome assembly GCA_026993975.1 of Promethearchaeati archaeon. Classification (GTDB taxonomy): domain Archaea; phylum Asgardarchaeota; class Njordarchaeia; order Njordarchaeales; family Njordarchaeaceae; genus Njordarchaeum. The sequence goes on from JALWRR010000206.1 coordinate 1,069, forward strand.
ATTCCGCTTCGAAATGTATAAACAGTTAGTGGAATTAACTACAGATGTACCAACCAAGAAAATGAGGAATAGAATTGCTGGCTACATTATAACGTTAATGAAACAAATACTCTATCTCGGTAAATTTACAATAGAGGAATTATCAACTAAATATAAATTCAGGGGAGAAACGAAGGTCGGTTTACCTGAAACAAAAGAAGAAACAAAAGAAGAAGCTAGCTAGCGCATTTTTATTTTAATCATTCAACTTTCTCCAAAATTTCTCTTACCTTCCTAACTTCTATTAGGAGATTATAAAGAAGAACTAACATTATTATCATTATGAGAAGCGTGATTATAAATACGAGCAAGAATCCAGCTCCGATAAGGTTTAATTGAAGCGTTAATTCAGTATACAACATTCTTAACCCTCATCACTAATCCATACCTTCACTATTAAGTCTGGCAGAGTTATTTCTACTTTAATATTATTTGCTTTAACAAATTTTCTTACATATGGAGGTTTATCGAAATATTTAATATAAGTGCTTACTATACCCGTCTTTTCTAGTTTTGATAAATGCATATAGAGAAGTGGTCTAGATATGCCTAATTCCTTAGCTAGCTCTGAGATATACTTCTCTTCGCTCGAGAGCACCTTAAGTATTCTAGCTCTTATTGGATGAGATAAAGCATCAAAGAACTTTAAGGCTTCTTCACCCTCTAAAATTTTCATCTGCAACATAACCTCAGGCTATTCTTCAACAGGGATAACCTGATCCATATCAACCTCGATTAATAATGCACCTCCAGCCATTAAATCTACCCAAACCTTCTTTTTTGATATTGATACGATTCTCGCTCTTCGCCCTTTGAACGGCCCATCCACGATTTCAACGATCATGCCTGGAATTAACTCAAACTCTTTACCTTCTTCCTCGATTTCCCGTTCATACTTTACTTCGAACTCTCTTAAATATTTCTCAGCTTCCGAAAACGGCATAGGATCCTTAAGAACAACAGCATTCCTAAAATTTCTAACTGCTCTAACAACAGTATCATAGTCTGGTGCCTCTACGAAAACAATGCCGCCCTGACTCTTTGGAGCAAATGCTGATTTAATAGGAAGACCCAGTACCTCCGCTCTCCACTTAATTAGAAAGATAAGCTGTAGCTCTCTCCCTTGCGGAAGTTGTACTAAATATATCTTAGATTCACTTTTCTCCTCCATGTTCTCTGCGAACTCTGTTTGCGTAGAATTATTACTCAACTATTGCACCCCCTAACTCTAATTTATCCTCCAATAATTGTGTTGAATATTAACTTGAGAATAAACCCTATCACACCAATACCAATTATCGATAGGAATATGATCTTCGATACTTGATATATTTCCTGTCTTCCTGGCTTAGTGGCATATTTTAATAATCTCCTAGCATTCTTTATGAATTCCTCAATATTCCTTCCACTCATATTACTTCGCCTCTAAGATAGCCTGGATTCATTCTTTAATCTAGTGATAAAAATAATAACTTTACTTGATTTAAATTAATAGCTAGTTTGAGATAATTAATACAAATAACGATTAAACCTTAGCGATAAATAAAAAGCTTTTTAAGAAAAAGGAAAAACCCTTAACTCTACTTCTCCCTCATCAGCATCCACTATCTTATATAATATACGTACCCTCACTTTCCTAGGTGGATTCTTAGCCCCTCTAGACCAAACAACAGCATTCATTTCAGGGGAAATCCATATAGTAGGCGTCTTTATCCTTATTTTCTTTCCACTAACTGGATCTTCCACGTTTTTAACATACTTCCTTACTTTCTCTCTCAGTATTTTAACAGCTCTACTCGCCCTCTTCCACTTAGCAACAGATAATAACTTTGGATAAAATCGTACTGTGAGGAACCTTTCACCATCATAATCTTCACGCTTATCCTCAATATACTTTATCTTTTTACGCAGACCCCTTTTCTTAACCTTAGTTTCAATTTCTCTCTCCTCTAGCACCGCTTTCTGTGCTTCTATTTTCTCGAAACTTTCACTTTCCTCTGATCCTTCGAATTCTCTTACTTCAGCTTCCTCGCTCATGATAATCACCTTCATAACTTTAATCTCTTTCTTCTCCAGTTTCTTTTACTTTTATTTGTCATTACTCTCCTATTAGTCTTTATTCTAACGAAAACTGGAACAGATCTATTCTGTTTGAGAGCTTTAGCATATCTTAACTTCTTAGCTAATGGCTTATTTCTCGCCATTTATTCAACACCTCCCTTCCTTTTAAAAACAATCTCTCCCTCTCTTCTCCTAGAGGACATTCTTCTTAAAATCTCCTTTAACTGCTCATCATCCAGGGGTTCTTTTAATCTCCCCGTTTGAGCTAACATTATTAATTGATCCTCAATAATCTTAACGAATTCGGGACGAGCCAGTTTCAATCTCGCTAATCTCTCCCTCGCCGCCTCTGTTAAAATTGATCTTAGGATCGCCTCTCTCTCGGCCTCCATTTTCATTTTTTCTTCTTTTTCTCTCTGCTGCGCCAATGCTCTCTCTAGCTCCATCCTTCGCTTAGCTAACAGCTTCTTTAATTCCTCATCCTCATCGTAACTCATTACGATCACCTTTCTATTATTATTACTAAGCTAGATTATAAAATTAAATCGTTTCAGAACATTACGTACTAAGCTACTTTATGTTTAACTCTTCGGCAACCTCTGTAGCCACCTTGTTCAGGAAACTTTGTCCTTTCGAAGAAATTTTTCTCCCATTTACTGTTTTTATTAATAAACCCGCTTCCTCCAACTGCTTTAATGCTGTTCTTATTATTTTTCCAGCAGCAATGACTTTTCTCTCTGGTTTAGATCCTCTATCTTTCCTTCCGCCATATATCTTTCTTAAGTGTCCTAAACCAATCGGTCCTCTCATGTAAACTTGATAAAAGACACTGGCTACCCGTAGATACCACCAGTCAGATTGAATTGGTAATCGTTCCCTATGTATACCAGTCTTAACATATTTAGTCCATTCTGGAACCTTGATATGAGGAATTTCACGCAATTTCTCAGCAACTTTCTTGATAAGTGTACTTGGTGGAACATCGTATGGTGTATACATTAGAATTCACCTATACTTTCACAACCTCGAATCTCTTCATTCTTCTTAAACTAACGTGTCTTGATGTTCCACAGACGGTACACGTAAGCACTAAATCTATTTTTCTGGTAGTTTTAGCGTGAAGCTTCCATTGACTAATTGGTTTCTTACTGTATCTACCATGATTACCATGGCCTTTAGATCTTCTTTCAGCTCTTCTTTGTCCCTTAGATAAAGCTCTTCTTAACTTTCTAACAGTTTCTACTTTAACTTTATGCTCCGTGTAAGCTTTACACTTTGGGCAATACTTCATTAGTTTCTCTGGGAATTTCATGTTAAGCACCAACATAACACATAGTTAAAGGATGTCACAGTGGATAGTTTATCTTTAATGCTTCTTTAAAAACTATCCACTTACCATAATTATTATTCACTAACTCCGTCATTATTTCAATTAATTCATCAACCGGTAAATCATTTAAAGCTTCTTTTATTACTTTTATTCTTAAGATAGGTAAACCTAATTCCCTTGCTTCTTCATAAATTTTTTCAATTAATTGCCTTTTAGGTATCCAATATATGAGAAAATCCACTTTATTTGAATCTAACCATTTAGCGATACCTTTCTTAGATAATAAATCAACGATATTTCTCAGATCATCTAGACTTAGAGATCTCTCACCATCCGTGAAAGGAAATACGCTTATTAGCTCTTGAATAGAAAGCCTAAATCTCTTATTTTTCCGGCAATAAGTAACTAGAACATCAGACCATTTATCATACCAAGCCTCAACAAAATTGGGATGTGGTTTTATCCTTGCCCAAGGCTTATATATCCATTCGGGGTAATTAACAACTGAAAGCTTGTTAAGCTCTTTTCTAATTGCATTGACAAATTCATTTTCGAGCAACCTCAGCATGGATATATCTCTAACTTCTTTCTTGATCTTCTCAATAAGCTCTGCTCCAAGATCCATTTCACTTAATGCTACTTTCTCTTCTTTTTTCCTAGCGACTTTCTCTTTTTTCTCTAATTCTTTTTCACTCATCAAGACTCACTACCTTACCCACTACCAAACTCTCTAGCCCACTTCTCATATTTTGCAATTTCGCTCTTGGATACACTTGGTTTAACCACTTTTAGAGCCTCTAAGAAATCCTCCATTTTAACTGGTCTAGGCTTAGCATCCTTTTGATCTAATAATCCAGCACGAGCAAGTTCTCTTATGGGCCTCATTATAGCTTCTCTAACTAGTAAAGCTATATCATGACCAGTATACCCCTCCGTAAGCTTAGCTAGCTTGTTAAAATCTACATCATTACTCACAGCTACTCCTCTTAAATGGATACGAAATATTTCTCTTCGCGCATTGAAATCTGGTAACGGTACATAGATCCGTTTCTCAAATCTGCGTCTAAATGCTGGATCTAGTATTTCAGGCATATTAGTTGCTCCAATAACCAGTACTCTTTCATCTGGTTTTGCATACATTCCATCCATTTCAGTTAACAGAACAGTCTTAACTCTGTGAATCGCATCATGTTCATTAGCGCTTCTCGTTGCTGCTATGGCGTCGACTTCATCAACAAAGATAATTGATGGTTGATTCTCTCTCGCCATTCTAAATAATTCTTTCACGATTTTTTCTGATTCCCCTAACCATTTTGACAGTATCACGGATGAATCAACTATAAAGAATGTAGCATTAACGCTGTTAGCTACAGCTTTTGCCAATAAAGTCTTACCACATCCAGGAGGGCCAAAAAGTAAAATTCCCTTCCAAGGTCTTCTAGAACCTTTAAACAAGTCAGGCCTTTTAAGGGGCCAGATAACAGCTTCCATTAATGCCTCCTTAGCTTTTTCTAGATTCGCTATATCGCTCCAACGCACATTTGGTTTTTCGATTAGGATTGCTTCTCTTATCATCTTTTTTAATTCATCTTTTTCTCCCGCTCCTGATTTACTTCTGAACTTGTCCTCCTTTTTTACTGTTTCTAGCAGCTCAAGCACTCTTTTCGCATACTGCTTTAATCTATCTTCATATATCTTCTTAATTGATCGCCTCTCCTCCATTTTTATTAATTTTTTAAGAGCTGTTATTGCTCTATAGTAGTAAACAATTGCTTCGTTTAGATTCCCTTCTCTCTCTAATTTAATAGCTGTTTTAGCGTTACTCGCTGCTATATCCCTAAGTACATCAATTGATGACGACACATAATCACCAGCATGAAAAGATTACTGATTTGAAAATATGCATTATATGAAGATACATATCTCACGATGCATAATAAATAAATTAGCTATTTTTATTTATGATAATTTATCCAAAATAGCAAGCTGTTTAATTTTATTTTACCCTTTAGACTAAATTGAGGTTAATCTGGTGATTATGTGTCTATTCCTAACGCAAATATCTATGAATCAATTTTAGATGTATTCACAAGGATCTTGCAGGAGTTAAAGAGTCCTGCTGAAAGAAAATTATTTCTTGTCAGCGCATCGGAGATGTTACAAAAAATAAAATGGCCTGGTATATCAATACTTGCTGATAGAATACTAGATGACTTGCTGAATGAACGCGAAGAAGCGCTAACATTATCTCTTGTAGCCAGATTCGCTGTCGCTAAATTTCCAGAGAAGATAAAGGAGATATCTAACGAACTGATTATTAGATTAGATGAGTTAACTGAGTGGGAATACGATAAGGCCGTTAGCTTGATCAATGTTGCTATAGCGCTATTAGAGTTAAATAAAATAGGCGAAGCAAAAAAGTTTCTTGATCTAGCGTTAAAATGGGCAAGAGCTATTCCAGATAGATCCGATAGATCAATCGTTCTCAGTAGGATAGCCCCCATATACTATAAGATGGGGGAAAAAGAGATCGCTGTTCAGTTAATTGATGAGATCGTGTACACACCCAAGAAAATTGATGCAATTATGGCAATATCGAATCTACTTGATCCATCTGACGAGCATATCCTTGAGCTTTTACTCAAGAAATGCTCTGAAGATGATCAAATCGTCATCTTAACTAATTGGGCAAAATCAATTGCTCCGAAGTATCCTCAGAGAGCTTTTCAAATTTGCCAGAAGGTGCACGAACATTTTGGTGAATCTGAATCAATCAGAATAGTAAACATCATGCTTAATTGTTTCTCTGCGCTAATAAAGATGCATGATGGGGTTTACAGAGAGAGAGCTCAGGAGATTTATAATAAGCTAAGGGAGACATTATTAAAGAGGATTGAAGAAAGACCGTATATGAATGCATTCTTCCAACTATTAGAGATCTTGGTGGAAAATAAATCTAATAACCGTGTTGGAGACATACTGGTTAAATTAGAGGATATTGCAACTCGGAAAAGGCCTCCTGAAAATATATTCTTGCTAAATAGGATAGCTTACATTCGAGCTAAAATGGGTGAACTCGATAAGACAATTAAGAACCTTGAGCTTGTGATCGAGATTTCTAGAAACTTAGAAAAATTGATTGCTATACCTGCGTTAATAGATACAGCGACGACTACGTTCCTGATAATGAATGATTTTCCAGAAGATTTCCCAGAGGAAATCGTGTGGGATTATGTTGAGCGAATAAAGCCAATTGAGTACGTAGAAGTTGCTGCTCGTTTATCTAGAGAAAACGTCGAGTTCTTAAAAAGAATGTATCCTGGTAGAACTCTCGGCGAAGCACTTAATTCAATTATATACAGAGAGAGAGTAAATGATAGCTTAGAGGTAGAGAGAAAAACCATTGACATAATATTTAATTTAATCGATAAAGGAGAATTCATTATTCTTCACTACGTATTGAAGTACGTGTATGCTGTAGGAATGTCAGAAAGGGAGAGAATATCGATACTAAATATGCTGGGGAGAGCTGTTGAAATGCTTACTGCGGGTAATCTAGGTGATGCTAAGAATTACATAGAATTAATATTCGCTAGATTAAAGAGATTAAACCTACCGCTATCACCGATACTGATTGAATTCTTGAGGGAATATGTATTAGCAACGTTCTTTAGATAAGATTTAACTACCCATAATACTTTTTCTAAGCACACTAGCTTCCTTATCAAGATTCCTCAATGTCTCCTCCATTCTATTTAGGAGCTCTCTCGGCACTACTAATTCTCTCTTTTTAGCTTTCTCTAACAACCCTCTTAGCTTTAACCTAAGTGCCTCAATTTTAATTGCTCTTATCACCTCGGGTTTAACAGCGGATAGAATTGCATCTTCAGCTAACTCAATCATCTTGTTGATATTACTTATAAGATCGTGCTCTGCAGGGGGGCGCTCTTTCTCCCTACCTCTGCTATGGGAGACTAGCAGTATGACGCTCTTGATCTCATTTACTGAATCTATCAGATATTTTATTGTGTTCTCCAGGTTATCGACTTTCTCGTATATCTTCCGTACTTCTGCTTTAAGTATATTAATCGAGTTCATCATACTATATATTGATTCAACATCAATTGCTTCCTTTGCCTCTCTAACAACTGGTTCCTCTATTGATTCAACTTCCTCCAGCTCTGTCTCATCCTCAGGAAGAACCACTTCCTCTTCAACAGTTTTTATTATTTTCTCCAAGTCTTCAGAGATTTTCTCTGAATCCTCCTTATTTTCCTCCTTCTTTTCAACTTCACTCATTCTATTTCACAGAACATATTGATGAACAAACAATAATTAAAATAAATGCAACCTAATTTAGGATTTAAAGCCTTTTGAAAAATATGAAGATGAGTGGTAGTAAGGAATGATAATAGAGATCGATGATGCTGGAACAGGATCGCCTCTAGGAGGCATTGTAATAGGCATATTAAAGAAAAACCTATTTGACTACGAGATAATACCTGTTGAGTATTTCCAGAGAGAGAATGATAATTATTATGTGGATGTAAAAGAGAAAGTACTGGAGTCTGTCTTGAAGTTGCTGAGAAGGGTTAATTACGATCCAGAAAAAGATATCATTCATATTTGTAGAGGCAACATCTTTAGTCATGTTCATGAATACCTCTGGAAAAACAAGTTCAATTGGACTTTTGCGAAAATTGTATCTCGTTTACAAGATCTAGTAGAATTTATTTATGATCTACATCTCGTTGAGCTAGGAGTTCCAAGAATGCTTGTGAAAAGGCTTACAACGTATAGCCGATACGTAACTGAACTATTTAAATGGGTTTCTCTTCAACCCAATAGACAGAAATTAGTTAAAACGCGTTTCCCAGTTTGGAGAAAAGAATGGAAATACTCAGAGGTATCGTTCACAAATGGTGTTTCAAGAAAATTCACGTATTGTATTGAATGCGGTGAAGCTATATCTCCAGGAGAGGAAGTAGTTATTGCTAATATAAAAACACCTAAACGAAAGTTCCGAGCATATCTGCATCCACAATGCTACGAGAAAATAAAATTAAATGGTGAAGGAATTGAGCTTATTAGAGTTAATAGATGTAATGCATAAGTTGACAAGATTACACTACAAGATCCTTAGTACTATGGAAAGAAACATGAAGCGATTTAGATATACTCCACTACAATTCCTTGCAAAACGTGTTGGAATTAAACCAAATAAACTAGAAAGCATAATGGACTTTCTTGTAAGAAACAAACTTGTTAAGAAAAAGCAAACAGATTATATTGGTTACGAGTTAACTTATAAAGGGCTAGATTGCTTGGCTATCAAAGCATTAAGCACGCTTGGGGCTATTACAAAGGTAGGACCAAAGATAGGTATGGGTAAGGAAGGCGATATATGGGTCGCTTATTTAGATAATAAACCTCGTATCATCAAGCTTTTCAGAATAAGTCCAAAAAGTTTTAGGAGAATAAAAATCCATAGGCACTATTACATACCCAGAAGTACTCACTCGTGGTTAGAACTATCGATAAGATCAGCATACAGGGAATTTAAGGCTCTTAACTTATTGTATCAATATAACGTAAAAGTACCTAGACCAATAGCTAGAAAGAAACATGCGATAGTAATGGACTATATTAATGGCGTGGAGTTAATTAAAGCGAAACTTGAGGAACCAGAATTAATATTAGAATCCATTATTAAGGAAATAAAACGAGCCTACGATATCGGAATAATACATGCTGATTTAAGCGAATTTAATATAATGGTGACCCAAGAAGGCGAAATATATATTTTCGATTGGCCACAATACATAACGAGATCACACCCAGAAGCTAGTTATTACTTACAGAGAGACTTAAACCAAATTACTAACTACTTTGCAAGAAAATATGGGATCTCGAAACAGGTAATAGAGAGCATAATTGATAAGTATTTTAAAGACACAAAACAAAAAAGTTAAACGATAATCTTTTGAATAGAATGCCCGCACTATTTCTGTCTTTTATTGACTTGGTCTATGGATAGGTTTTTAGGGGGCTCGGCTAGTAATACGTATGTATGCTAACCGAAACCAACCACAAGACAAAAGC
>JALWRR010000207.1 GCA_026993975.1 Promethearchaeati archaeon
GAGTAAGATAGGGGTTAAGACTAATGTAACAATACTTTATAAGGCAAATCAAGCAATTCTTGCAGCAAAAGCAGGGGCTAGCTATGTGAGCCCTTTTGTTGGACGGTTGGATGCTACTTCTACAACTGGGATTGACTTAATTAAAGAGATAGTTGGGATTTATAAGACCTATGGGTTTAAAACAAAAGTATTGGCGGCAAGTATGAGGAATGAGGTATATGTTAAAATGGCAGCTCTTGCTGGTGCTGATGTTGTTACTGTTCCGCCTGATGTTCTGGAACAGATGATGGAGAGTGAGCTTACAGAGTTGGGGCTGAAAGGGTTTTTAGAGGAGTGGCATGAGGCATTTCCAAAGTGTGATAATTTAAGAACAATTTTAGATTATTAGGAAAATTGGGGTGGTTATCTATGAGATTAAGAGATAAAGTTGCAATAATAACAGGATCAAGTAGAGGTTTAGGTGCTGCGATAGCAGAAGCATATGCTAAAGAATGGGCAGATGTAGTGGTAACATACAATACAAGCAAAGATGAAGCTTTTAAGGTGGCTGAGAGTGTAAGCTCAAAGCTTGTTGTGCATCTTGATGTTAGGGATAGAGAAACTATAAAAGAAGCTTTTAAAAAATCCTATGAGACTTTTGGGAAGATAGACATATTGGTAAACAATGCAGGAATTAATCGTCCAGCTGATTTCGATAAACAAACAGAAGAAGAGTGGAATGAGGTTATAGATGTCAATTTAACGGGTGTTTTTAGGTGTTGCCAGGAGGTTTTACCTTACATTTCCGATGGGGGAAAAATAATAAATATAGGTTCTCTATCAGGTGAATACGGAGGCCCAAGAACACCGTCTTATGCGGTTGCTAAGATGGGTATGATGGCACTAACGCATAACTTAGCTAGATTTCTGGGACCGAGGAATATCTGCGTAAATACATTATCTCCTGGTGTGATAGCTAATGAATTCACTGAAAAAACTATGGCTCCGCATGTGAAGGAAATGGCTATGTCGTTATTATTGATAAAGAGATTTGCTACTTATGATGACATGGTGGGTGCAGCTGTTTTTTTGGCAAGCGACGAGTCAAATTATATAACTGCACAAACAATTAGTGTAAATGGAGGAGCTTGGGTTAGATAATGGCAAATATTTTGATTCTTGGGGGAGGAATTGAATCTTTTGAAGGGATAGAGCACGTAAAGAGATTGGGTCATAAAGTTGTTTTATGTGATATTAATGAGAATGCTATAGGTAGGGTAATATCAGATTTTTTTATAAGGGCTAATATTTATAATGAAGAAGAAGTTTTGAGAGAAGTTATAGGTTTTCTTAAGAGTGGTGACAATATAGATGGAGTGGTAGCAATAGCTACTGATACTACTAAAACCGTCGCGAGGATTACAGGTGAGTTAGGCTTGTCTGGCTTATCTTATGAGACTGCTATATTAGCTACGGATAAGATAAAAATGAAACGAGCATTAGGTAAATATGGAATTAAGACCCCAGATTTCTATGAAATTAAAGATTGTACTATGTTGGAAGATGTCATTAAAGATGCTAAGAATAAAACTTTTGTTCTAAAGCCATCGGATAGTAGAGGAGCTCGTGGTGTATTGAGAATTGATAGTGACTCCGATATAGAGAGTTGTTTTAATTATTCTTTAGGCTTTTCTTTTTCTAAGATCTTAATTTTAGAAGAGTGGATAGATGGTCCTCAACTTAGTGTTGAATCTATAATTTGGGACGATGAATATTTTTTATGTGGTATAGCTGACAGAAACTACTCAAGGTTGAATGAGACCTATCCTTACGTGATTGAAGATGGTGGAGAAACTCCGAGTAAATATTCTGAAAAACTATGGTCAGAATTAAATCAACTTATGTATAGATCCTCTAAGGCGGTGGGGTTAAATAGAGGAACAATAAAAGGTGATATAATTATCGGAGAGGATGGAATTTATATTATCGAAATTGCAGCTAGACTAAGTGGAGGGTATTTTTCTACAATTACTATACCGAGTGTTTATGGTAATGATATTATTAAGGCAGCTGTTGATATATCGCTAAATATTAAGCCAGATTTTCAAGCATTATCAAGAGATAATATAGCATATCAAGCTAATAGGTTTCTCTTTTTAAAGCCAGGAGTTGTAAAGGATATTCGCTTGATTACTGGTGATATAATAGATGATCCTTTAGTGAAAAAATTAGTGCTTTATATTAATATAGGAGATAAGATTAACTCAGTTACTGATCATACTAAGAGATGTGGCATGGTGCTATGTATTGGAGAAGATAGAGAGTCTGTAGTATCAAAGTGTGTAGAGGTAATCTCAGCATTAAAAAAATCAATCATTATAGAATAAGGCATGTCTAGTAGGGTTTTCTTTAATTGAGATGAGACTATCATATCATAGAAAGGGAGGAAAGTGATATGGGAAAAAGGAGAAAGGATTGTCGGAAGAGAAAGCACAGATAGTGAGAAGGTATTTGAGGGACAAGGTATTTTTGTCAGATTTAGCAGATGAGACAGGAGCCAGTCCTGCTCGATATGTCAGTGGACAAAGTTCTGTTATCAACTAGTAGTAAAATAAATGAGATGTTGCTACATGGTATGTTATTTAACCCCATCCTATTAGGATGGGGTTTTTATATTGTGAG
>JALWRR010000208.1 GCA_026993975.1 Promethearchaeati archaeon
ATGTGTATAAAGGATGCGTGGAGGAACATGTGTGTGATCAATGTCTCTAATCTCTCTCCCCTAAAGAATTGTGAGGGGATAAAAGCGTACTGCATTACGATTGAGGGGTTAGCTAGTTCGAGAATGAATACAATAGTGTTCAAGAATATTATGATCCAGGTAACGTATGGGAAAAATCTCTCAAATTCTTCTTCCTCCACGATGAAGGTCAATCCATACACCTATGAAGAACTATTCCTTGTAGACATAATTGAACTTTATACTTAAGGTTTCTTTTGGTTTAAACACTATTCTCCATATATAGGAACCCCTCTCGAATCCCTCTGGTTCGATATTAGCGTTAATTATCTCTGGTTTCAACACTCCTTCAGGTGGCTCATCCTCTATAACCATTCTTACTTCTTCTGCGCTAAAATTAGTGATTCTTAAAGTTGTTTCATAAGCCCTCTTAACTCCCTGTCTGAGTATCCCAGTAGTCTCCTTTATTAACTGTTGAGTTTTCATTACTTGTAATCGATTATCAGCTCCTAACGTAATCTCTGTTTTACCACCGGAGGTAAGGTTATCTATCTGAACTAAACCAATAAATAACTCTTTTAAATAAATACTCATGGGGCCTGAAATAATGTCTCTCTCCGAATTATTAGTGATCTCTATTACTTTCTCCGCAATATTCTCGTATGTCCGCCACCTAGAAAATACGTTCGTTGAAACATTTATTGAGAACAAAGGTAGTTTCTTCTGCTCATTCCTCTTTAAAGATACTCCCCGCACAATGAAATCCTGAACCCTTAATTCACTACCAACACCAGTATACTCCTCAACCTCTGCCTCTGGAATTGCCGCTAACGCGAATTCCTCCTGAACTATATTTCTAGTTTTCTTAACAGCTTTAGGTCTCGCCCGTTTAATAATGCTTTTGAATAATGGTTGTGCTGTGCTGAATTCTAGATCTATATCCTCCCAATCATAAGACGTGTTATTCCTTATTATTGTGAATGCTAGTAACTTGCTTTCATCCCTTATAATCAGCTCGTAAGTCGGTACCCAACCATATCCCTCCGCAGTATAGTTCCAAGCAACGTTATCCTCGCCTTCTCCAATGAAAACAAGATTTATCTCGAAGGAATCCTCGCTTAGAGTCAATCCTCTTAGCACTTCTTTTCGTATTTCTTCAGGTATAAATAACTCGTGCACTCGTAACAATGGAATTATCTTTATTCCCTTCTCTGTAGATAATAGAATTGCTTTAACTTTATTTACTTTCTCCCCAGTAATCATCTCCGTGTTCTCTTCAAGTCCTAAAAGAATACCAGTTATCAATTCATCACCGTCAAAAACCTCTATCTTCTTACCAGTAAGAATCTTCAGCAAGCTGACGAGGGCTGCATTATTAATTAATCCCATTACTTTTACAGGCTTCCTCACAACTACTTCCTTGAGTACGGAACTAGTTGAATGAACTATGAGAGTTTTGAGGCATGAATCAAGATCCTTACCAAGAACACTAAAAGTTGCAATGGCTTCATTTTTAACGAAATGTATTTGTTTTCTAAAAAAATAGCTTAATAAACCATTCTTATAGAAAATCAGTTTATGTAATGGCAGTTTAATCAACTCTTCATCAAGACTTAAGCAAAATAAATGTAATATGAATATAAATAGATTTAAATCACTATCATTTAAGTGAAGGGATAATATAGTTTCTTTTTAGGGCACTAAAAGTGTCTTGTGATTCAGTCAGAAATATGTAAGTTGCGTAATTATAGTTATTTCTTTCTCAGCGATCCCTAACTGCCAAGATACGTAATTTTCATGAAGATTTATTTCTATGCTCATATTTTTTTCCTAAGTATAGAAATATAATAAAATTTTTATAATTCTGAAAATGTGTTAGCTAAATTGAATACTATAATAAACATATGTAATATTTAATTCGATTAATGGAGAGGAATATCTTGAACAAGAAATTATTAGCCATAATGTTTATTTTACTGTTGCCTCTAGCGACTCTAGCCACAGTTCCAAGCTATATTGGATTTAATGAGCGTTCTGAAGTTCTTGGTGCATCGAAATCATTCTCCAAAAATATTCCGAGAACGAATTCAGGTTCATTTATTAGTAGTAATGAGAATAGATTCTCCATAAACACAGCTTCCCAGTACTCTCAAGTTCACATTAATGATTCTTTTCTTGTTAGTGATGTGATCATAGCTAATGAGTCTTATGTAACTATAGAGAATTCGCTTCTAGGTAATGATACTTATCAGCTTAGAATAGCGCTTTTTGATAGAGCTACGCTGGTTATAAATCATTCCAAGTTGGAGAACTTCGTGATAAGAATCTATAATTCCGCTAGATTAATTATAGTGGATTCTAATATTTCTGATCCAACCACGCCATATATAGGGATTTATGGGGAAGGTTACCTAGAGATAAGGCATTCATTGATTTGGGACACGCTGTTATTCATAGATTCAATTGGTCAATCGACCATAAAGATTGAGGATTGTTTCGGAGACTTCTCGATAAATTCATTCAATGGATATGTTAATTTACGTAACGTAACTATCAATGAGACAGCTTCAATATCCATATATAAGCAATCAGATCTCTATATATCCGAGTTGTTTAATGGTAGTGCGTCAGCGCAAGTGAGCTTAAGTATATATAATTCAACAGCAACGATATTAAACTCATCCTTACTAAGCGAGATAGAGCTTATGCAATCATCGGTAATTAATATGAAGTATTCCAACGCTACGGAACTATTAGTGGGTTTATCAAGGGATGTTTCTGCACGATGGACTGAGCCTGAGAAAAGCTATGGTATCATAACTAATTCCACTATTACCACAATGAAAATAAATTCGACTGCGATATCAATGATCTATAACTCAACAATACAAGAATGTTACTTTGTTTACGTATTAAATAATACTGATGTTTTGATAAGGGGGAGTATAGCAGAGTATGATTCCTATTATGAACCACTAGTGCTTGATGATAACTCAGTCATAGTTAATAAGATCCCTGATCAATATAGCTTCATAATTCTTAATTCACAGCTTCTAGTGAATGAGTCCTCAGTGATCAATAACTTATTCCTCATCAACTCCGCTGGGAAGATTAATGATTCATCTAACGTAAAATACCTCTACATGTATAATTCTGATGCTATAGTGGGGAACGGATCAATAATAAGTAATTTCGATCTCAGACATAATTCTAGATTAATGTACATCGCTGCTTCTGTAGGCTTCACTCTAAATGCTTATGATAATAGTACGATCCTAATTACCTGGTTAAGCAGCACAGATATGGGCGATTTCAGGTTCTGGATATATAATTCAACGCTACTAATTAATAATTCAGACTTCTATAATCTAGGTGAATTATCGATCCACGCTAATTCATTCTCGCTAGTTGGTATTAATAATACGATTATACGTAACGCTCCTTCAATGAACACAGAGATAAGTGTTGAAGATTCTGTATTAAAAATAAGAAACACAACGATTTATCCAGAAGCATTAGTTGATTTCACAGTTTATGAAAGCGAGATAGATATAGTTAATACAACGATTTATGCTCCTGAGGGAAGCGATCTCTCAATATCACTGGAGGATTCGGTGGCGCAATTTAATGACTCAATACTCAATATAACAATACGTAGTCTGGATCCGATCATTATTACTAATGGTGGAGAGACTGTCTCGGTTGGATCTAATGTAACGATGAGTAATGTTAATGAAACTAGTTTGATAGTTGATGCTGGAAGAGCAATAGTATGGAATTCAACACTATATATCGTGGAGTCTAGAGGGAGAGTAGAGTTATATAATTCGAAGATCATGGAGAGATTACTATATGGTATAAATGTCAGTAATGGTGATCTCTATTTATCCCATGGTTTTTATGAGGGATATGGTATTTACGCAAGTTTCCACGCTGACAGCAACTCTGAGATAGCCGCTAGCGACAGAAACGTTATTATCTATGGATTAATGGCATGGAATTCTAATGTATTCGTGCGCAATGTATCAATCATAAATATGAACATAACTTCATCAGAAGTGTTTATAGCTAATGCTACTATTGGTCAAGAAGCATCAGATTATTTGTGGGATGTTGGTCACGCTATTTTCAGTTACTCTAATGTAAGCTTCAAGAACGTTGATATGTTCAACATGGATAAGATCTATATGTATAAGTGCAATGTATTATTCAATAATAGTTTTATTGAGGCATCTATATATTCATATGGAACGAATCTCAATGTTACCAACTCATATATAGATGAATTCTTCACGGGATTAATGCTTCGAGAGAATTACGGTGTGTTAGTTTTAAATGATACTGGGAACATAAAAGTTAATTCATCGAGAATAAATTTCCTCGGAATACTTAGTAATGGTTCTCACCTCATTAGGGCTTCAGCAATAGATACATTAGTGTGCGCAGTAAGCAACGTTACGGTTGAATCCAATTCAAATATAAGTACACTTCTTGAGACGTATTACTGGAAGAATGATGGATACGTGCTAGATAATGTTACCCACGGATACTACCTGAATGTCACTGCCGAACTAGATTCTACATCAATAGTGGAGAAGAAAGTTTTCGCTATAGCTGTACAGGATGGGTACGTATGGGTAAATAGATCGGTTGTATTCGTTGTTATTTCCATGGGTTACGGCGAGGTTTTCGTGAATTCAAGTAAGATTGTTCAGGAGGCATTCGTTTTCGGTCACGGATTCCTTTATCTATATAACGTCACTATAATGAACTATGACTCAGTTATCATGGTTCTAGAGGAGGGTAGCTTAGAAATCGATGATTCATCGGCTTATAACGCATTAATATCAGACCATGCATTATTCCTTGCACAGAACTCTACTCTCGCTTCAATCATGGTTAATAAGGATGCTTACTTCCAATCTAACTCATCATCTTTCGAAGATATCTCGGCTCAGGGAGGAGTAATAGATCTCATGAATTCAACATTATCGTATATAGCTATTAACGGATCCGAGTTATATATTCATAATACAAGTATTGGGGAAGCTTACTTATCTTACTCACAGAACGTCTTAATTAACACTAGTAGCATTGATTTCATCATGATTAATCAATCAATAGTGCATGTTTATAATACTTATTCTGAGTCTGGCGCATATATTGACAGTGGATACCTTGAATTAGTTAACTTCAGAACAGGAGATAATGCTTTTATATTGTCCGTTAATGGTAATGTCTCAGCGAGAAACATAACAGTTAAGGATATAGGAATATTAAGTGAACATTTATTTTCACCTAGCATTTTCTCTGGTTACGATGGTTCAAATGAGTACGCTAATATTACGGTTAAGGAATCGAACGTAACAAGGTTCTATGGAGCTCATTTCATTGTCATGCGAGGTGGGCACGTTGCATTTAATAACGGTACAATCATTGATGAGACAGGAATTGTGAAGAAATTATCGCATTACTCAGAATGCAATCTTGTTTATGAGGCAGCTACATTTTATATTACTGATTTTGCTCTAGTTGATATTAATGGTTATAACGAGAATAATAGTAAGTTGATATCTGCTCTAATCGTTATGGAGTTCAAGGATGATGTTAGCCCAGTTGTTGAGAGGGTTCACGATGAGAACATAACTGTTGAGTTCGGTTTAGATGAGTTGTATCTCAATTGGATTATCGAGGATGCGTATCCATGGTATTTCGAGCTTTACTTTAATGAATCACTAGTGCTTAAGGGTAATATAGAGCTTGATCAAAGCGTAACTATAAACGCTATGAATTATATTGAGGAGCCCGGCTTATACATAATTGAACTAGTAGCATATGATTACGCTGGAAATACTGGAGTTAATACTACTAGGTTGAGAATACTGGCTAGTGAAGCACCATTAATAACAGTTACGCCTGGATCAATTGAATTCGAGATTGGTATGGAGCCAAGCAATGTTACATGGACAATTACTGATGCAACTCCAAATTACTACGAGCTTTATCTCAATGATTCATTAGTGGAGATGGATAATTACACGTCTGGGTCTCAAGTAGTGTTCTTCACGAAGAACGAGATTAATGAGCCTGGAGTCTATAATCTAACGCTAGTAGCTTATGACGGAGTAGGAAATAGCTCTAATTCAACAGTAATAATTACTGCTTATCCAGGAGAACCACCAGAGATCACGACTTATCCCACTAAAGATGAATACAATATTACTGTTGGAGGATACATACTTCTGAACTGGACAGCTTCAGATAGGTATCCATCGACCTATCAAATATTAATTAACGATACGGTTGTGGAGTCAGGTACATGGAGTAATGGGCAATTAATCACATATAACTTCACGAGCACTAAAGCTGGAACATATATTGTTAAGATAGTTTTTAATGATCAAGCTGGGCACTCAAGCATAGATAGCGTCACCATCAATGTTCAGGAAGCGCAAGCTCCGCCTCCTGGGCCAGGGCCAAGACCACTAGGAGTTACGGAAATAGTGATTATCGTAGCTATAAGCGTAGCTAGCTTGATCGTGATATTCCTCGTTATTATTCCTCACATAAGGAGGAAATAAGCCTTTTTTCTATTTTTTATTATATAGTGGTTGTATCTATTAGCGTTTTGTTCTTATCGATTATTCTTGGTAGTATCTCCTTGACCACGATTTCGGCTGCCTTATCATTGCTCCATGTTGGATTAGCTTTCCCGCTTGCCTTATTGTAGGGGTAAAAATATTGATCGGTTCTCCTACCTAGACCATTCTGAATCCATTGGAGTATCACGTCGTTTAATATGCCTTTTATCTCGCTGTAATCAAATTGCTTTAGCTTCATTGCTTGTAAAGTATTGTTAATTGTTTTTCTGAATGATTTCTCTAAGCTACTTATCTTTTTCTTAGATTTCGTATCAAGCCCTATTGAACCTAGCTCTCCTATTAGGCCCTTAATCAATCTCTCTTTTATATCGATAATTGAAACGAGTTTTTTCTGTTTATGCGGCTCTTCCTGTATGATTTTCTCTTCTTTTCTCTGTATTGGTGCTGGTGATACATTGGTGCTGAACCAGATATTATAGTAATTTATTGCTAATTTCTTCAGAAATGCCTCCACATTATTGTCGAAATCACTTACTTTTCTTATGAACTCAACTGCTTTATCTCTATGCAGTAATAGAGCGTACTTAGCTAGGTCTTCATTAAATATTATTGGGAATAATTCGTAATCCGTTTCATCAGTTAGCTCTTTAATGCTTTTTAAGTGGTTTTCATCGAGTTTTCTAATTCCTAATATTAGTAAGGTGGGATAACTGCTTGTGAAGCTATATATCTGGTTCTTTTTTGCCGAAAGATCCTCAGTTAAAGTTATTTCTATAGGTGCTGTACCAATAATTTTTCCTGTACCGATCGAGAAGCTATAATATCCGTCTGATAACCTATTATTTATCTCTAGGGGTTTAGGATAGAACTTAGTTTCGATTCTCGTTGAATCAATCTCGAATCTAAAATAGGAGAGGTGAGTTTCGATATACTCCTTTATTACTTTTTCTATCTGGCGGCCTAGATAGCTTCTATCATCACCAATAATTTTCTGCGCATTGCTTTTCCAGTTATCCTCATCTAAGTGTTTGAATATTAGCTCGAATAATTCGAGGAATCTTGAGATAATCACGCCTATAGACAGTTTATTTAATTGAGCGGGGTCATATAATTTTTCTGCGAGGTCTCTAATCAGATTATCTATTAGGTTAAAGAAGAGGGGTTCATTATCTATCTTCTCCCTAATTCCACCTGCATCTAGACTCCAAAGTAGTGCGAATATTTTAGCTGCTAGTTCTTCTAGATCCCTTTTATCTGGGATAATATCAGCTTCTATCAAGGTATATGATAATCTCCGCCCTAGCCTATCCTTAGAGAGATTGTTTATTAATTCATCAACCTTAGCGCTGAGTATCAGGAATATTGCGAGGGGTATGTCCTTAGCTTTAGCCTTCTCGCTGAAACCGATTATTATGTTAGCGAACTTCTCTATTAGCTTTGCCTGCTCTCTCTGATCAAGATCCGGATCGACTAGTAAATCAACCTCATCAATGAAAACGAATCTATACTTGTCAGATTTATAGTTTAATATCTGCGTTAGTTCTTCTCTTAACTCATCCATATTGTGGGGATCTAAAACTACGTAATTCTTTATTGAATCGACTTTGCTCTCCAATTCATAAGATAGGAAAATAGCTATCTGGCTTTTCCCTGTGCCGTAAATATGTCTAAAAGCTCTAATAGCGTATATTCCCTCATAGAAATTATCCTCCAGAGTTTTCACAGCGTTATTAATTTTACTCTCTATCTCCTTAGTTCGGATAAGAAATGTTTTCGCTATGGAGAAAGGCAATTTTATAGCTGTGGAATTTCTCCAAGCTCTATAAACCCGTGATAAATAATCTCTCTCCGTGAATTCATAATCCTTAATCAATTCATGGATATAAGCGTATGTTATTGGTTTAGGATTCTCCTCCTTCTTTCTTAGGAATCTCACTTAGAATCACCTTAGATCGAGGGTTCAATATGATCTCCGCTTTTTTCTCCCCTGTTTTTCTATCGAGATATATGTTTATGGAGGTAGATCCATTAACTAGATCTAACGGTATTCCGGATTTCCCATATTTTTTGTAAACCTCTTTAGGAACATCTAGTCCCTCAATCTCCACTCTATCATTACTCCATAACTCTAGGAGAGCGTCATATATCCATGAAGCATTAGAGAACTTATCCTTTATCTCTTTTATCGTTGAGGCTCCCTTTCGTAGTAAGTAAGAGTAAATCAAGTCAGCTTGATTATTAACTTTATAGAATGTTGGGATTATTGAGACTAAATTAAGTTTCTTTAGAAGTGAGAATAGAGATTTAGCTGATGATTGTGATAAATCATAACCAAAACTAGCTAGAGCCTGCTTCAGGGTGATGGGGTTAGCAGGTAGATTATTTTCAGAAAGGTCTTTGAGCACCTCTACGGGAATTATTTTCTCGACTATTTTTTCTTTAAGCAAAGAAATAAATGTCTCGAAATCACTAGCATCTATCGACCCATTGAAAAGAAAGTTTCTGAAGCGGATATAGGAGGCCAAAACCTTACGGGACATCTTGATCCTTTTATTTATTTTTGATTCATCTCTCATAGTTGATACAAGATAGAACTTTTTCAAATTGATCCTAGGGACGTAGATTCGACTCATATTAATCCACAGGAACGATCCATTTTGCATCTTTATATATGTAGGTGAAAAAACGTTATAAAAATTATTAGAGAAGGTTTTTGTTTTCAGTTTCAATACTTCTTTCTAGTCAAATGCTCTAAGAGCTAAAAGCTCTTTCATTAGACTTGATGGGTATCTTAAGGATAATGGAGGAGATTCTGTTACTTGGAGAAGGATAAGAATTGATTTAAGACCACTACGCATGAAAATTCCCCACAATTAATGTCTCTGGTGTAATCAGGATTGCGTTTAATTCCCTTATTAAGCTTAATATTTCTTTTCCTGGTGTTTTCTTTGTTGCTATAAGATACATTATCTTTTTCTCTATTCCTGTTTTCTGAATGAATACCCTTGTTTTCCTCGTTACTAGGTCGTTGATTTCCTTTTTACTTATTGGTTCTTCTCTCCATTTTACTTCACCTAGGATTACTGCTTCATCCGCTACTGCGCATACATCGATTTCTGTATCTTTCCACCACCATCTACCAGTTTTATTTATTCTCGGGATCTTTATAGTTCGGTTTAACTGATCCTTAATAATGCTTCCTGAAATTCTTAATAAGTAGTTGTTGATGATGTCTTCGTATACTCTTGATGTAAACCTATTTTTCTCTGCATTATAATTTTCTAGAACGGTTTCAAATTTTCCTCTCTCTATATCGGGGTAGTTTGGGTAAATGAAATTGAACCAAAATCTAATGAAATTATCCGTTATTTTAAAGCGTGCTCGCCTATATTCTCTAATCTTTTCTGTTGGCATGTATTCCCTAGTAATAATATCCATTTTCTCTAACCTAATTAAGTACGGGTATACTTCAGACCTCGACTTATTCAAGGAACTAGCTATCACTCCAACACTTACACTAAATTCCTTCGCTATTTTCTCTAAAATATCCATATAGATTGCTAAGGATCTCAACTCAACTCTGAGTAATTGTTCTGGCTCATCTTTCAACGGTGCGTATGGAGACGCTATTTTCTCCATGATATTCTCTTCAACAGTTTTATTAGGATCAATCATAACGAAGTAGTGGGGAGTACCTCCAAAAACAGCGTAAAACTCAACTAAATTTACTGGAGGTAAGCTTTGGAATGCTTTAACAAAATCAAAGAAATCCATGGATTTAATACTTAAAACTCCTGTTTTCCTACCATATAAGGGGCCAGAACCACTTAAAGCAACTCTTTCAATCATTCCAATAGAGGATCCCACAAGGATAATCTTAATC
>JALWRR010000209.1 GCA_026993975.1 Promethearchaeati archaeon
AGAATAGGCTAAAGCAGTAGGTCTACTAGTATCAAATACATCACCAGCAAGTATCAAAGTATCTGGTTCAAACTTATCAATAATGTCCATAAGTGTATATAAAGACTTATAATCCCAGATAGCTGGATCTCCATAAGTTACTCTATGTTTTCTTCCGTGGTGTAAATCTCCAACGATTATTGTCATACCAATCTCCTATAAAATTCAAAAGTA
Source organism: Promethearchaeati archaeon (assembly GCA_026993975.1). Lineage (GTDB taxonomy): Archaea > Asgardarchaeota > Njordarchaeia > Njordarchaeales > Njordarchaeaceae > Njordarchaeum. Next base: position 214 of record JALWRR010000209.1, read on the forward strand.
AAAGGCTCTTCCCAAACAGCTAATTCGTCCCACTTAATAGATGATCTTTTCTCTTTAAAGGCTTGATCTATCACTGCAAATGGTACGAAGTAAAATTTATTCCAGATTAAATGGTGTATGATAAATACTTCTTTAGCACCCGCCTGTCTCCAGTATCTACCGTGACCAACTTGTTTCTTCTTGATGTTCTTAAGTGGAAATCTAGCTAGATCGTTAGTAGATTTAATCTCTACAAGCCAAGCTTGGCCTTCATAGATGAGCAATCTGTCTGCAGGTTGATCAGGTACAAAAGATCTTGCTCTATAAGTATCGACAAACTGATACCAAGCTATTCCAGGCTTAACTTTGTATAAGCCATCGAATAGTTTTTCTGAAGCCTTACCATCATTCTTTAATGACATAATACACCTCCTCAGTGTAATGGCCATTCCAGTGTTCAGAAAGTTTTGTCATACTAAAAGTAGGCTCAAACTTTTCTCCTCCCTTTAGGCCAAGAGTATTAGGGCTTCTATGAATTATCAGTACATCTGGAGGGTACTTATTTAAAGACTTCATCCCTCCAAAATGTACTTGGCAGTTAGGCGTTGGCTCACCTACTACCCAATAATAAGGTACCTTTACTATATCAAAGGCTCTAATACTTCTCCAGGTATTTACACCTGTAAATACTATCTTATCCCTAATAAAGTGTCTAAGCCACACTTTATCTTCCATAGGGCCCCAGTCTACTCTACCATTCTTATCTGAGATATAGCCATCAGCTGATACTAATATTACACCTATCATTAGTTGTCCTTTAAAGCTACAAAGAACCAAATTGGCGCAGTGACAAATACTAGAAATTTAGCTGCATTACCCAGAAAGACACTGTCCAGTTCGTCTTCAATTGGATATAGACTATATAAAACTGCGCATACCAGTAAGTAAGCCCCAGTATATATTGGCCAAATCCAAAACCCAAAAACCACTAAAGCTGTAGCTAAGATAACTAGGGTGGTAGCATAAATATAATCCATCATATCAAACTCCTTTTAATCCAAATTTATATTTCAAGCAGTACTTAATCTCCTTGAACTTTTGCTGGTCTTCTTTAGACAGTCTTTTTGCACTATGACCAATCTTCCAAAGCTCAGCTACCTCATCTACTGTCTTATCTTCAAGCCAGGGTGCCACTTGTACATCAGCCACTGCCCTTTTGTTTGTTTTGAAGTTAAACTTTTTCTTAGGCTTTTCTTCAACTTTTGGTTTACGTTTTATTGGTTTAAGTTTTAATCCTTCTAATGCCATTACATTACCTCCTCTACGTCTACACCCATTGACTCTAGGTAAATAAGTACATCTTCATACTCTTCTTTAACATTAGAGTATACAAGTTTACTAATTCCGAACAGTATCATATTTTTAGCACATTCATAGCAAGGAGCTAAAGTAACATACATAGTGGCTCCTATAGCATTGCCATTGGCTCGTGCTAGTGCATTCATCTCTGCATGATTAACTCTCCAATGTTCAGTATTACCTTCCTCATCTTCACAGCAGTTAGCATCGCCAGGGGCAGTGCCATTTACACCCATAGAAACAAACTCTCGATCTTTGACAATGACTGCTCCTACTTGAGCCTTCTTACAATATGACTGTGTAGCCACATGCTCTGCCATTTCCATCCAAAAGTTATTATCCCAAGCCATTACACTACAACCTTTGGAAGTAATCCTTGTGTTACATTATCAGGCACATATTCAAAAGCGTCTTGTATGCTTTTTATATGGCTCACAAACTTGTCTGGATTTGCTCTAATTTGCATGGCTGTGAAAGCATGTCTAAACTTAAAGGCTCTATGATCTGCTTCTTTGGCTATCAAAGCTTCTACAGCTGCAAATTGATTTTCATAGATATGAGCATGAGCAATGCAATAAAATAGCTCGCCTAGGCCAGTCCCAAGTTCATTTGCAATGGCTTGAGACAATAGTGTGTACATGCCAACATCATAAGGTAAACCATATAGAAGATCATTTGATCTAAGTAGTAACGTACAGTTAAGTCTGTTATCTATAATATTGAATACAGCCGTGTATGGGCAAGGAACATTAGCAGCTGGGACTACATTGTCTGCTCTAGGATCCCAGCTTAGAAGCACCTGCTGTCGTGACGATGGGTCAGCTCTCAATTTATCAATGATATTTTTTATCTGGTCTACACCAAAAGCTTCTTTCCAACGATAGCCATAGGCCGTATCGACAATGCCATTGTCATCAGCAAAGTCATCCCATATATGCGTATAGTTTTGAAGCCACTTAATAGACTTACTACCTGATAGCATCCAGGCTACTTCAGCTGCCATAGTTCTCATATACATTGGTCTTAGCATAGATAATGGAGCGTAGTTTAAATCCCATTTAAAACTATAACCATTAAGAGC
>JALWRR010000210.1 GCA_026993975.1 Promethearchaeati archaeon
ATTATGAAGAATGGAAGCACGTGACCTCCCGCATCAAGACTAGATACCAACAGTAATCCAGACGGCACTAACGCCGGGTTCACTTTCAACGCTGCTTGCGTTAACGGCCATGCAAACATGTTCGTCAAGTAAACAACGATTAACGCAATGATAAAACCGCCAATTAATGATTGAGCTATATTACCTCTAACACCAGCGGCAACCCACATAGCGAAGATAGGCACTATAGCCAAGTCAGCCAAAGGAAGGATCTGAACACCAGGTATGAATGCTGTAGCTACGTATAGAGGTATCAGTATTGTCCCAACCGCGATGGATGTTGGGTCTCCTAGCCCGATCGGGCCAGCATCTATACCTATCCATATTCTCCTGTTCTTGAATTTCTCTGTTTTAGAGAAGAACTCGCTAATACCGTCTGCAATTGGTAGTAGACCCTCCATTAATATTCCGATCATTCTTCCTTCTAGCAACATTAAAGCAGCTATATACATAGCTACCTTATAGATATTAGCTAGATTGTTTATGTCCCATGGAGGAATATAAGCTACCAGACCCAAGAAGATACCAACATAAAAACCAATCATCATTGGTTCTCCCCAGACACCAAGACGCTCTCTTAAGCTCTCTGGATCAGTCTGGATTTTCTCTAGAGCCGGGAATTTTCTTAGTACTTTGTCTATAGCTAGAGCATATGGTGCCCAGTTAACTGTTTCAGTGTGGGGTAGAGATGTTCCAGGAATATTGAAGTATACTTGAGCTAGTGGCGCGGTCCAATCAGCTAGTTTCAAGATAATAATCTCTACGATTATCGCAACTACTATTGCTAGCGCCATGCTTCCAGTCCACATTTCAACCATAACTGCAGTGAAAGCCCAGTGCCAGTAGTTCCATAGATCAGCATCGAAAGTATCTGTCCATCCAGGAATTAGCAAGATTATATTAACTATAAAGCCTATAGGAATTATCAGTGCCGATACTAAGAATGCCCAAGTGATTGCTGCAGTTAATGGCCAGCCTATATCTAGACCACTTAGTGTTAATCCCCAATTCGCAACCATTGTTTTTACTACGTCTCCAATTACACCAAGAATCGCTCCTAGAACAGCGAATATTCCAATGAAACCAATACCTACTGTTATTGCAGCCCTAGCAGCTTTCTTTAATGGTTGTCTAAACGCTATAGCTAGAATAAATAGAATTATAGGCATCATTAATGCGGGGCCTAGGGCTAGAATGAATTGGATACTACCAACTATTGCGTCTATTATAGTTTGCATTATATTATACCTATTATTAATACATTTTTAAAGGTTCAAAAAATTCAAGTTATATTATGTATTATTTATTATTTAAAAAGTTTTCTAGTCTTCACATTATATAATTTTTTAGAATTTCATATAGATTTTTTAAAAATAATGCAAAAATATTAAAAATATATAGATATATATTATCTATATAACTTATTAGCGATTTTGAAAACAGCATGCACGCACGAGGCGAGATTTTATTTAAAGATACTAATACCATTGATTTATTTCAATATCTTTGTTTCTTATTTTAAAATAGAATCACTCTTTAATGCACCAGTTATGTATGTCTAGTTAATTTTTATGAGTAAAGTTCATATATTAAATACGGTTTTTCTAATGAATGACATGAAATCATAAAACAAATCCAAATAATGGTGTATGATAAATGGCTAAGTATCTTGTTTATGTGGCTTGCGGATCTGCTGCAGCTTCAGCTAATGTTGTGAAGGGTAGAATTGCTAAAATGTTTAGAGATGCTAAGATCGATGTTGATTTAAGAATTGCTAGGATTTCTGAGATCCCTCAGATTGCTAGGGAGGTTAAGCCTGATTTAGTGATTATCACTACTGGTAAAATAATGAAAAAAGGTTGGCCCGAGGATGTTCCAGTAGTTAGCGGTTTGCCCTTCATGACTATGGTTGGTATGCAAAAGGCTTTCGAGGAGATTGTTAATATCTTAAAAAAGAAAAAGAAATAAGATTTCTAATTAATACTTTTTCTTTTGGTGTTTGTTTTGAGCAATAGTAGGATTGATATTATAGTTTATAAGGATTTGCATTCGAGCGATTGGGAAGGTGTCTTGAGGGAGTTAAGTAGGTTTCTTCATCAGCGTGGCTATGTGAAGGATACTTATGAGGAAGCGATTATTAAGCGTGAGAGAGAAGTTCCTACTGGATTAGCTGTTCCTGGAAGAATTAATGTAGCTATTCCCCACGCGGATATTGAACATGTGAATAAGGAGGCTTTAGTTATTAATATTCCTGATAAACCGATTAAGTTCATGAGAATGGATGATCCAGATAGTTTAATCGATGTTAAATTAATCCTGCTCCTTGTTATAAAGAACCCGGATGGCTACGTCAAGTTTCTTTCGAAGCTGACCGAGCTCTTTCAGGATGATAAGTTTGTTGAACTGGTTAATAAGAAGGATTACGACGGATTAGTAGAGTACATTCGTGAAAAAGCTCTAGTAGCAATGGAGCAAGGGTGACATTATTGAATTTTCTTGGGATAGATATTGGCAGCAAGAGAACAAAATTAATGATAGTTGATGATCAGGGAAAAATCATTGATTCTAAAGCGATAGATATATCAGATCTTATTAAGCGACCTAAACCAGCTTGGGCTGAGCGAGATGATTTAAAAGTATGGGAGAGAATTATTCCAGCTCTTGGGAAACTCAATGGTTTGAGCCGTGTTGAAGCTATCTGTATTGATGGGACAAGCGGAACTATTATTCCCGTAGATAATGACTTGAAGCCTTTGGCTAATGCTTTACTTTATAGTGATTCTAGAGCTGTTAAGGAGGCTGGGGAATTACGGAGCGTTAGTGAGGCCGCTAGGGATTATGAGAAATTTCTTCCAATAGCTCCGTACCTGGTTATCCCCAAGATTATGTGGTTGAGGAATCATTTCGATCGATTTAACGAGATATACAAGATTGTGCATGAAAACGATTTCTTCTCCATGCTCCTCACAGATAAAATAGTTACTTCCCCAAATATCGCTGGGAAATCCCACGCAGATATCATTACGGGCCAGTACATAAGGAGAATTTATGATGACGTTAACATAGATCCAGATTTAATGCCTGAACTCAAGCCAGTTGGAAGCATTATTGGTTTCGTGACAGAGAAAGCAAGCAAGTTAACCGGGATTCCAGAGGGAGTCCCCGTGGTTAATGGTGTTACTGATTCCAGCGCTGGAGATATCGCTACAGGTACTCTTGATGTTGGAGTTGTTAACGTGAACATTGGAACAACCCTCGTTGTTCACGGTGTCGTAGATAGAGTTGAGCCAGATGAAAAGAAGAGGATTTACTATAAATCTTTCTTCGAGAAAATGTATTTGGTGGGTGGAGCTACTAATGCTGGTACCATCCCATTAGACGCATTAAGCAAACTCCTTAATAAACCTCTGAAAGAACTAGAGGAACTAGCTGACGAAGTCCCTCCAGGATCTGATGGATTAATTGCTCAACCCCAATGGATAGGGACTAGGATACCTGAGAGTAATCCAAATATGCTTGGATTCTTCATAAATGTCACCGAGAAGAATTTTACTCCAGGGCATCTATATAGGAGCTTACTTGAGGGAAACGCGTTTGTCTTAGATATGCTTCTAGATATAATTGAGGAGGTAACTAAATTAAGTTTTAAAGAAATTAGAACCATTGGAGGAGGAGCTCAAAGCAATTTACTGAACCAAATAATAGCGGATGTTACTGGCAAGGTGGTTAAAGCTATTGAAGAGAGTGAACCAGCTATGGGCTCAGCTATCATTGCTAGATGGGGTACTTCAAGAAAAATGCATATACGTGATATTGCTAGTGCTTATGTTAAAGTAACTAATGTTTTCGAACCAAAACAGAGAATCGATGCTTATGAAGAAAACAAGAAAATATTATTCAAAGCGATGAGCCTATTAAGCAATCTCTTCTAATTTTTTTTACTCCTCACCAAACTTATTATTTATTAACTCGACGAGAGTCTTTATGGCTTCTTCAGCATCTTCTCCTTCTGCTATTAAATGAATTTGATCCCCTTTCTCAGCTCCAAGCGATAAAACACTCAATATATTCTTGGCATCCGCAGTCTTACTATCTTTTATAACTGTTATCTTGCTCTTGAATTTTTTAGCTGTCCTAACGAATAGTGAAGCTGGTCTAGCATGTAAACCTACTTTATTCATTAATGTTACAGTTGCTTCAACCTTAGCCAATTCTTTCACCTCTCTACTACAGCAAGAAATAAGGAATTATGATTTTTAAATTTTCTATACAGGAATTATATAGTGCCATTTCTTTAAAGCTGCTTCAAGTTCTTTCGATTTTTTGGCTGCTTCATCTAGAGAGACGCCATCTAGATAAGCTGCTATTGCATCCCTAACAGCTTTCGCTCCAGCTTTAGCACCCATTGGGTGACCGAGAACTCCTCCTCCAACCTGTATGAATAAGTCAACGCTTCCATTTGTTTCAAGTACTTTAGGTAGTAATCCTGGATGTAATCCTCCTGAAGCAACTGGAAAAGTCTTCTTTATGTGGTACCAATCACTATATAGAAATTGATTTATCTCTAAAACATCTTTAGCTGGCCCCTCTAATTTCCCGTAGATAGCTCCCGTATGGATATTATCTACACCTATAAGTCTAGCTAATTTAGCTACTACATACATTCTTATTCCATGCTTCTTGTTTCTAGTGAATGACGCATGCATGGCTCTGTGAGCGTGAATCGCAAGTTTTAAGTCATGGCAAATCTCTCGCATATGCTGTAATGCTGCCCAACCAACTGTTATTATATCTATCATAACGTATTCTCCACCTAGATCAGCAACTAGTTTAGCTCTTTTCTCCATTTCTTTTATAGTTGATGTAATATTCGCTAAGTAGCCTTTCCTCTCACCTGTTTCATTCTCAACCCTATCTCTGACTTTAAGAACTTTTCTAGCTCTATCCTCGAACTTATTAAAGCTTAAGCTAGTTAAATTCTCATCATCCTTAATAAAATCTATTCCACCACTATATATCTCGTAAGCAACTTCTGCGAATTCATCAGAATCATAACCAACCTTTGGTTTAGGCACTGTAGCTGTTATTGGTCTATCATAAATCTTGAAGAGCGATCTTACACCATCAATACCGTATTCCGGACCCCTGAAATGCTTAACATATTCCTCTGGGAGAATAACATCTAGTAATCTAAGATTCTTTACAGCTTTCATACCGAAAATATTCCCAGCAACACCTGATAATAACTGTGGTATGCTTCCAGGCTCCCATAAATCTAGAGGATAAGCAATCTTAATTATGTTCCCATTAATCTCATAGACCCTAGCCATCAAATCCTTTATTCTATCAGGCAACTTAGTTAGCGTAGTCCAAGTCCCTACACTACTCTCAGAAGCAACTCTCCCAGCAGCCTCCTCCATACTAATGTTTTCAGCTGGCTCAACATAGAAATAAGCTATTAGATCTGTTTTACTAGGCTTGTAATTAAGGTCTATAAAATCAAGATACCAATCAATCCTCTCCTCCATCTCGATAACCCCTCACTATATCGAAAAAAAGAAAAAGATGCATATAGTATTTAAAGTGATTCAATGTATTCTCTATATACATAACAATAAATTGAGAGAAAACCAGATACTAAAAAAGACTAAGGGGAGAAGAAATTAATTAAACCTCTATTTCCCTATGAACTCCAATCTCTCTTCGGGGGAAGTGCATCTCTCATCTATCGGTAAATACTTCTTGTCTAACTCACCAACATAAAGAGCCCTAGGCCTAATTATCCTATTCTCACTCCAATACTCTAATACATGACCAGTCCAACCAACTATTCGCGCCATAGCAAATATCGTAGTAAATAAGTCTGATGGAATACCTAAGTGGTGATAAACAATACCTGAGAAGAAATCAACATTAGTAAATATTCTCTTTCTAGATAACTCCCTTAAAACAACCTCCTCGATCTTGATAGCTGTTTCATAAAGCCTCATATCACCTTTCTTCTCACAAAGCATTCTAGCATATTCCTTAAGTATCTTTGCTCTAGGATCATAAGCCTTATAAACTCTGTGTCCGAAACCCATTATTCTCTCTTTCTTAGCTAACTTCCTTAAAACGTAACTCTCAGCGTTCTCCGGAGAACCAACCTCCATTATCATGCGCAGAGCTCTCTCATTAGCCCCACCATGCAAAGGACCCTTTAAAGCGCTAATCCCGGAAACAACAGCGGAGTATATATCCGATAAGGTTGAAGCCGTAACCATAGCGGCGAACGTAGATGCATTCATTCCGTGCTCAGCGTGAAGTATTAATGCTACATCCATTATCCTACTAGATAATTCATCTGGTTTCTCTCCATTAAGCATGTACAGGAAGTTAGCCGCGTGATCAAGATCATTTGTTGGTTCAACTGGATCCTGATTATTCCTTATGCGATGCCATGCCGCAATTATTGTTGGTGCTTTAGCTAGAATCCTCATAGCTTTTCTAATATTTGCGATTGATGACATGTCCTCTAATTCTGGATCATATGTAGCAGCTGCAGCTATCCCGATCTTCAATATATCCATTGGATGCGCTTTCCTTGGAACCCTCTTCATTAAATCAACTAATTCATCAGGAATCCACCTAAATGACACCAAAGTGCTCTTAAATTTACTTAACTCATCCCTCTTAGGTAATCTCCCATACCACAAAAGGAAAGCTGTCTCCTCAAAAGTCGAGTGCTTAGCTAGATCCTCAATACTATACCCCCTGTAATATAGCTTACCATTTTGGCCATCAATCCAACTAATTCTAGTTTTCTTTACATAAACTTCATCTAAACCTTTTTTTATCTCAACTTGAGGCACAGAAATAGTCATTCTTATTACACCAGTTAGTTTCCTGTTTCTTACTATTAAAGTAAAAATAATTTTAATTTAAACTTGATTATATACATATAGATCCCTAAATACATCAAAATACTTTTACTAGTTAAAAAGACAAGATTTAAGAGTTATATTAATTAAATTTTTTTAGTCATCAAAAAAGAGACAGCATTTTAAAATCATTCTCATGAACGCTTTAATTTAAACCAATTCACCATTTTTCTATATATCTTAAATATCTCTAAATATGTTATTGAATTCCTTACTTAAATTCATAAAACAATTAACTTATGATAAGTTTAAATCAGTATTTACTTATTTATACAGTATGTCTTTCTATAAGCAGTATATGCCGGTGTTTTAACTTGCCAGTAATTAAAGCTACTCTAGTCCCTGGGGATGGTACTGGTCCTGAAATTGTTGAAGTAGCTAGAAAGATAATTGAATTCACTGCTGATTTATTCGGTGTATCTGTTCAATGGGATGTTAAGGAAGCTGGGATTCCTGCTTATGAGAAGTATGGGGATCCGTTACCAGCTGAGACGCTTGAGAGCATTAAGAAGAACAAGATTCTTTTTAAGGGCCCAATAACTACTCCTGTTGGGACTGGATACAGGTCAGTTAATGTAGCGATAAGGCAGAGATTTAAGCTATATGCTATTGTTAGACCTGCTAAATCGATACCTAGGTTCTCCAGTAAGTTCCCTAACGTTGATTTAATCACTATTAGGGAGGGTACGGAAGAGTTTTATTCTGGGATTGAGCATAGGATAAATACAGTGGATGAGGATAGGATAGCTGCTGAGAGCATTGGTGTAGTAACTAAGAGGGCTTGTGAAAAAATAGTCACTTTTTCTTTCGAATACGCTAAGAAGTATGGGAGAAAGAAATTAACAGCTGTCCACAAAGCTAATATCTTGAAGGAAACTCACGGTTTATTTAGGGATATATTCTATGAAATCGCTAAGAAGTACCCAGAATTCGAGGTAAATGACAGAATGGTTGATAACATGACTTACCAACTAGTAACAAAGCCAGATCAATACGATGTGCTAGTAGCCCCGAACCTAGTTGGTGATATAATATCTGATTTAACAGCTGGCCTTGTAGGTAGCCTTGGAATAGTGCCAAGTGCAAACATTGGAGATGAATACGCTATGTTTGAACCTATTCATGGTAGTGCACCAAAGTACGCTGGTCAAAATAAGGTTAATCCAACCGCTCAGATAATGGCTGGTGTAATGATGCTTAGGCATCTCGGGTTAATGGAGATGGCTGACATTATAGAGAAAGCCACTTTCAAAGTCATTGAGGAGGGCAAATCCGTTACATATGATATCGCTAGAGTTTATGGCGTGAATCCCGTTGGTACTAGAGAAATGGGTGATGCTATTATAGAGAAAATCAAGGAGTTTTATCACAGCAAGTGAATTATCCGTGGTTTTTCATTAACTTTATATTCTCATTTTTTAAAGCTTTTTTATAACTGTGTATATTTGGTGTATTCTAGTTGAGGCTTAGGGAGGTTTATTCACAGGATATTACTCCATTTGGTACCTATGATTTTAAGTTAACGGCTTCTCTCTACGCGACTAACTGGGAGTTTGATGGTACTTACGCTTATCTAGGATTGATTTATGATGATGAAGTTATCTTATCAATATTGAATTCAGTTGGTGATGCGGTGAAGATCTCTTATCTCGCTAGTACAAATGATTCTGATTTATTAGAGAGAGCTATAGAGGATGTGAGGTTCATTTTCGGGCTTGATGAGAATCTTGATGATTTCTACGAATTAGTTAGAAAAGATCCATTGCTTCGTGCCATATCTAGTGATCTCAGAGGAATACACTTAAGAGCTGTTCAAGATATTTGGGATGGATTAATAATAGGTATTTGCCAGCAAAACACCAGTTTTTATCTTGGTTGGAGGTCTCTAATAAAGCTCCGTAGGTTATATGGAAAGAGAATTCATTTACCTAAGACGAAACTAGATTACTACACTTACCCAAGGCCAGAAAGCATTATTAATTTCCCTCACTACTTAAAGAAGACCGGGGTTGGTTACCGAGCTAAAATCATACTTAACGCTGCTCAAAAATACTTGAGCGCCAATGGAGAAATAGAGAATCTAGAGGAATTAAAATACATTGGACCATATACTTCAGCTATAGCAAAGATAATTGCTCTTAGAGACTACTCTGTCTTCCCACTTGATAAATGGTTCATCAAACTCCTAATTCATGTTTACTTTAACGACGATAATGTGACTCGAGAGGAATTAATGAAATTTATAGATAGGAATTGGGGAAGATGGAAGGGCTTAGCCGCTATGTTTATAACTGCTGTAACTGGAGCAAAAACCATATCTAAAACACTTAAGGATTTCGATGAAGGAAAACTAGATCCATTTCCAGATACACCAGCACCACTAACACTATGGAAATACGAGTTATAGAAATTAGAAAATAAAGTGCATATAGAGTTATTATTGAGATAGTGCCTGTTTTACTACACTACGAAGGAGTTTAAATATTGGTGCTAAATTCTTTTCACTCTCACTGCTAAGGAATAAGTAGTGATAGACCTTAGATTCGATTCTAACAAATTTCACTGGGAGGTACTCATCGTCAAATAATGGCGATTGGATCTTGACTCCATCCGAGATATTGCCTAGATAGAATATCCCCAGGATACTTCCAGGAAAAAGATACTCATAACTTCCATCATCCCCACTTAAAACTTTGCTTTTATTTAGGATTTCATAGAACCTATCAAATACGATCTTAAGCAAAGTTACATTAAAATCGGAATATGTAATATTTTCATACGATGATGCATCTGGACCATCAATATGCTTAACTATCTTGAGACTACCATTCTTAAAGAAGAATGCGTGAATCTGTGTTATTGCATTAGGAGGCGAGGACATATTAAGGTCGCATGGAGCTAAGTGTATGGCTATGAACTCAACATTGCTAAAATTAGCTGGTGGGATTAAAGGAATGCTCTCATTATAATCATAGTAATAGGGTGAAGATGCATTATCATTGTTATTAATTGGACTATTGAGTAAGTTATTACTTACAATCATAATACTTCCTATCACAAAAAGTGAAAATATAATTGCAAAAAGTTTATTTTTAGACAACATAGAAATCATCTCCTAAGGAGAAGAAACCTAGTTATCAGTCTTTGATGCTGGTGTTATTCCTCCACCACCTCCCCCTC
>JALWRR010000211.1 GCA_026993975.1 Promethearchaeati archaeon
GTAATAAAGAGACTATAATAATTGTTGTTGGTAATAAAAAAGATATCAAGAGGATTAATGATGACGTAATCATACAGGTTATCGATCAATTGAAGGAGAAACTAAACGTTAAATTATATTTACAGACATCAGCGCTGAAGAGAGAGAATATTGATAAGCTATTTGATGTCATCTGCGAGTACGCAAAAATGATTCAGACTATAGCTACGAAAACATAATTAATTAAGGTGGGTGAGATCCATGTTGAGTAATACAGTTAGCTCTGACCACATGACCATAGAAGTTCTCTGCCCTATATGCAAGAAGTATGTAACAGCTGTTGTTCCCAGATTAAGTGAGTCGGAGATAAAGTCTGTTGCTTTTAACCATGGTGATCATGTCCTTGTTCTTGAGTACGATTTCGAGGGAAATATACGGTCTATATATGCTATGAAGATAAATAAGATGCCTGTTGGCAAAGAGATCACATGCCCTAGATGTGGAATGAAGGTTAATATACCTGAAACTGAGTCGCAATACGAGGAATTAGCGTATGTTCATGATGATCATGTATTGATAGTTTATCTTTTTAATAAAGACACTTACATAACTGATGTAATTGATTTAGCTCCAGGGGTCGAAGTTTTAGGGAGAAAGAATATAATTAGTCAATTGATCGATATTCTTGGTTCAAAGAATCTTGCAAACGTTTTGTTCCTAGCGTTCTTTGATCAGAAATCAATAATCCCTGTTCCTAAAGAAGCTCTTTACTTGACACGAAAGCTTTTAGTTGATTTAGGAGAGCTTAACATGTTAAGAGTGCAGGAGGGTGAGATAAGTGAGCTTCCTAAGCTCGAGCTTCCATACATAGAAAGCTTATTATTTAGCGTGAAGAATCTCCCTGAAAGAGAAGCTATTCAAAAACTTAGCTTAGGAATAAAACTAGCGCTCAAATTAACTGCATATGTTATAAAATTCAATGAGAGTGGTCACAAAGAATTAGCGGACGAGATACTATCTATGATACAGGACACATTCCTGAAATCATTCATAAAGGATCTAGTAAAAATATATGAAAAAGAGTGGAAAAGTGTTTAGAATTAGCTTAAATTAGTTACTTCTTTAGCCCTTTTATACGTCTGGTAAATAGCTTTAGCTGCTTCTATAATTCCTCTTCTCTCTTCATCAGTAAGCATGTTCCATATATCGTGGCCAGGAGATCTACTTATCTTAGCTGGAACAGTTACGTATACGGGCTCAGGAATATCATCAAATTTCCTAGGCATAGAGAAGCTTAGTAATCTCCCAGTATTGAGCATTAAGCCTCTTATTATCTCTAGGAATGAACCAGCTGGCCCCCATCTTGTTCCTCCAGTCGCTCTTATTACTTGCCTACTTATCTCCTTAACATAGTTCTCGACCTTAGCTTTATCAAGGGTCTTACCGGTTTCCGCCAAGTATTCTTCTAGGGGTAAGCCATCTATCATAACTGTGCTCCATAACAATACTGCAGCTTCCCCATGTTCTCCACCAACGAAACCCTCTACTTTCTTTAAGGGAACTCCAAGCTCTCTAGAAATAATCGTTCTGAATCTTGACGTCTCGAGATTCGTTCCAGTACCAATAACCATTCTCTTTCCTTCAAGCGTTCTATTAATTAGCGTTGTCATTGCGTCCACTGGATTAGTTATAACGAAATATATTGCTTTAGGATTATTATCTATAGTTGATTCAGCGATTTCCTTCATTATACTAGCGTTCTTATCCGCTAGATCTCTCCTACTCATATCAGGTGTTCTCGGTGTTCCAGCGGGTATAATTATTAAATCAGCATTCTCAACATACTTGCTGTGCTCAAAAGCTCTAACTTCCTTATCTATACCATGCATAGCCATGGCGTGATAAAGCTCCTCCTTAACCATCTCAGCTACATTAGGAGCAATATCAACTAACGTTAGTTCGGTAACCCAGTGTTCCCATATTAAGGTATAAGCAATTGTGCTTCCTACACGTCCAGTACCTACAATAGCTACATGCACCATAGAAACAACCCCGCGTATATTTTCTATAAATCATTGCACTAAATTCTTTATTTATCTTTTTTCTTTAACAATTCGCTTATGCTTCACTGAAATTTTTGTATATAACCTAACAGGAATTAATTTTTATATTTTTCACCATAAAACTAATTATTCTATTAGCAAGAAGGATGAATCTAGGACCACTTATGAAGCTAGCTCCATGGAGACTATATAAATCATGGTCATGTTTACTTTGTGGTGATTGCTGTAAGAGATATATGGTTCCTTTATCTAAGATTGAAGCTAAACGGATAAAGAGATTGTTCGGTGAAGATAAAGTAATGAAGATCAGGGATAGATATTTCTTAGCTAGGAGGGAAGATGGATCCTGCGTTTTTCTGAGGGATAATATATGCATTATACAGGAATATAAGCCATTAGCGTGTAAAATATGGCCCTTCTATGTTTATAGGAGGCCTCTAAGGGATTATGATAAACGACTAGCAGCGTTCACGTATAATGGTGAAGTTTTCTATGTTTATGTA
>JALWRR010000212.1 GCA_026993975.1 Promethearchaeati archaeon
ATAATCATTAAGTCCATCACCATCAGTATCAGCTAAAGTCGGATCAGTCAAGTAAACAAAAGCCTCATCATAGTCACTGAGACCATCACCATCAGTATCATTCGACTTAGGATCAGTATACCTGACACCAAGACCAGAGATGTTTACTCCGTGAATCTCTAATCCGTCTAGAATGGAGTCGCTATCTGTATCGTTGTCTAATGGATCTGTACCTAATCTAATTTCGCTTAGATCGCTTAATTGGTCCCTATCTGTGTCATTTAGAAGCGGATTCGTTTTTAATGATATTTCTTCGCCATCAGTTAAACCATCATTATCTGTATCCGCTGATAATGGATCTGTATTATAGCCGAATACTCCCTCTACTTCTTGATAGTCAGTTAAACCATCATTATCTGTATCGTTGTCTAATGGATCTGTTGAGTAATTTATTATTTCCTGGTAATCTGTTAAACCATCTTTATCGCAATCTTTAATTCTTGGATCTGTGTAGTAGAATTTTATTTCATTATAATCGCTGAGACTATCACCATCAGTATCGTTTGAAGTGGGATTTGTTTTGTAGTCGCGCTCATCAATGTCTTTTATTCCATCTGAATCACTATCTGCTCGAGTCGCGTTTGGGTATGCTGTGAAAGTGTTGGTTGTTGAGTTTATCCAGTACTCTGTTCCAATTATTATCTCGCTGTAATCACTTAGACCGTCATTATCAGTATCTACTTCTAGAGGATTCGTTTGGTATCCCCATATCTTTGTTTTATTATAGAATTCACCATATATCTCCTCATAATCTGTGAGGTTATCATTATCAGTGTCTGGGGCGAGAGGATCTGTCTGGTACTTATTTATTGTTGATTCATGTTTCTCTAACTCAAATTTATCTGTTAAGTGATCTCCATCAGTATCATTATTGCTTGGTGAGGTACCATATATTAGAACTTCGGCACCATCATTTATTCCATCAGAATCAGTATCAGGATTTAAGAGATCAGTACCATAAATATTTACCTCCTCCCAGTTACCTAAACCATCTTTATCCGAATCATTATAGCCCATATTAAGAAATACCTCTTTGAATCCTGTAGTATTTTGTGAGAGATGAACCAAAACTATATCATCCTTACATGAAGTAGTATAATCATAATCTGATGTAACAGTATTAGTGGTGGTGGCATATGTCTTATCTGACCAGATGAAGTTTTTTGTTGAACTATTCCATATTCCAGCTAAGAATGCTACTTCTTTTGCACCTAATCCATTATCTAACCATAAAAGGCTTATTTCAGTAGATGTCCTATTACTTAAAATCAAGCTTGGTTTACTAGGCGTGAAAGTATCGCTAATCTCCCTAATCTCAGTCAATTTATTACCTGTCACTTCAAATATGCTATAAACAATTGTTTGTTCAAGGGAAGTATAGGCAATCCATATAACCAACAATGCCTCATTTGTAGAATTATATTCTAATATCGTAATACTTGGTTCTTTAAAATCAGCATATATCCCCCGTTCCTCAGCATAACTTTCAGTGTTAACTAAAGAAAATGCTTGTGGTCCAGAAAGAGTACCAGATGAATATTCAGTTATTAGTAGATATAAGTCACTATCGCCTTCACTATGCTTTGCGCACAAAGCGCTATAAATTTTAGAAGAATTTATGATCGGCTTAGATAGCCATGTGTCTATAGGGGCTTTTAATATAGCCCATTCCACATATTTGGATATATCTATTAAACCTTGAACACGGTAGTATCCATCGTAAGTAGTTATTACTCCGCCACCTGGTCTTGAAGTATATGTCACTATTATATATGAGTACGTAACAAATTGACTATAGCCTAGATCGGTTGAATTAGAAGCTATAGCTATACCCTTTACATAACCGTAATCTGTTCGATATAGAAGTAGCACCTCATTTGACCATTCTCCACTTGAAGTGTTTAAGAATCTTTCTTTTATCCAAAATTTATTCTTATATATCTGTAGAGTTGCGTCAAATTCTCTGTTTTCGTAACTGTAGACAACTGTTATGTTATTTGCATTTATCCAGCCGAAATCGGTATGTGTTATTCTTGGATATTCAGAAACATCAGCGGTAATATTGAACCAACTGATCATATGTATGTTGGGATTTACTTTATCTTTATTTGGAATAGCATTTACATAACTTACATTGAAAATAACAAAAGTAAAATTGGCTTTAATTGTTCCTGATATATTTACTTTGGAGTAATAAACAGTAAGTAATGTGAATGTATAATTCTTCTCGGGACACTTCTTCACCCTTACTATGATTGGTCTCGTAGTGTTTATGTCAATTAATGAGCTTAGTTGATCTGAGTGTCTCCAAGCCCATCCTACAGTGCTTATGTTTTCTGTATAGATGTCCGTAGACATTATTCTTATGCTCTTAGCTTTGTCCTGAATTGACATGTTTTTGCTATGAGTATTTGAGTTATAGTAATAGCTAAGATTGATCGTGTTGACTGCTTGTTTAGTTTCGTTATTTAAATGGATTGAGATAGATGCTATTGAGAGCAAAAATAGGGTTAATATAATGAGGATCATTTTTCTTATTTATATCACCAGAATATTAAGTTTATTACTTAGTAAATTATGTAATCTAATAATCCGTTAAAAATTTGCTGAATTAAATATAAGGAAGAAATCAAAAAAGCATTTTTATTTTGCGTTATTTTTAATCTCGATCTCCTTTACTTCCTCTTTTTTCTCCTCTTTTTCGCTTATATCTCCTGTTCCTTTTTTCTCAGCTGGGTAAATCCTATATGGGCATATCTCTCGATAATTACAGTACTGGCATTCCCATTCATATCTTGGGGACTTCCAGTTGTTTATAAGTTCTATGACGTAGTCTTCGCCTATCTCTTCCTCAAAGATGAATTCTCTTAAGCCGTGTGGAGTGAAATACACTAATATGCCTTTCCTCTTGTCTGTTAGGTACATATATAATTTGAGTTGAGCTATGTGGTGTTCAAGTGGCTTGTCCTCGGGGGTTCGAGAGTATTTTACTTCAATAACTGAATCATTAATTATTATGTCTGGTCTCCCGATGATCGTGATCTCTACACCGTTTGCATTAACTTTTTTCTCTATCTCGCTAGTTGTAGAAACTAGATCTGGAAATAATTTCTCTTTGTAATTCGTTACGAGATTTTTAACAAATTCATCCACCGCCTCTCCGAGAAATAGAACTGGGGAGAGCTTGTATGAACCCTCTGGGAATAATACCTCTAGCTCTGATTTATGCTTGCATCTAACTAAGTCATGAACATGAACTTTATCTGGGAGATGCTCATGCTTATATTTCTCGTTCATGAAATCTAAATATGCTCTAAATATTCTCTCAATAGCCAATATGATCATCCTCAATCAATTTAACTCTATATCATGTAGATGAAATAACCAGTTATAAATGCTAATGTCGCTGAGAAAGCAAAAAGGATATAGTACCTCTTAACCAACTCCTTCTCAGTCATCGGTCCATAAGCAAGTATCAATAACCTTGTTAATGTGAATGGGGCTTTCTCATCCAAAACAGGTTTTATTACCCCATTCTCCACAACCACGGGTCCACCAACCTTACTTCTAATGACTTGCCGCGTCATCATTCCCTTAATACTTGTAAGTAAGTAAAATCCGTGAAGAATGATTGGTAGCATTGCTACGAAAGCTATGAATTCTAGACCCGAGATAATTATCAGAGCAATCAGTAATCCTCCTAAAAGGTAGGACCCCACATTTCCTAGGAATAATTTCGCTGGATATTTATTCCACATAAACAATGCTATCGCTCCAGCTAGCGCAATAATTAGGTATGTAAATGCAACATAATCGCTCAGGATCAAGCTCCATAAAAGCATTGGAACTAGAACACTAATCACTCCCGTTAACATTACGCCATTATGCGTATCGATCATATTGATTGAGTTAACTACTATGGGGACTGCTAGGAAGATTAGAATTGGGTAAATAAGCGTTATCCTTATTCTTCCAATAAAAGGTATCCATAAGCGTGGATAATATGCATGAAAAACATAGAAAGGAAAAACTATTAGCACTGATAAGACTACCTTCTTCAAGCCAAGATCAGTGACATCATCAATATAACCAATTAAACCCGAGATAATTATTATCGAGACAATAGCCATTACCTCGTTCAGAAGCAACATGCCTCTATGGACTCTAGGTAAATCCTCGATCAGTGGAAGCACAGCGTAGAAGATTACTAGAGCCATCAATACAGTACCTCCTCTCGTAGGAATTAACGGCTTATCTATCTTATGAGCATCTGGAGCTAGTATTCCCCTCTTCCTAGCATACTTAATATAAAAGAAAGCTAAGATGTAAAGCAAGATGAATACAGATACTGACAGGAGAATTACCGCAATAATGTTCATCATGATGAACCTCATGCTTAAAGGGACTTTAATGAACGTAAACTTTAATTAATTTACGTTTTAAAACTTTTGACCTACTTGTGAGCCAACCCTATTATATCTTTTACGCTTTTAAATCCTTTTCTAACCAAGTATTTCTCTATGCCGCTTGTAATTTCCTTGAATACATCTAGACCTTTATATGCTATTGCGGATCCAATTTCAACTGCTGTTGCACCAGCTAATATTAATTCAACTGCGCTAATCCAATCATCAACACCACCTGACCCTATGATCGGTATATTTACATTCTCGTAGGTCTCATAGATCGTTCTAACAGCTATAGGATGGATGGCTGGTCCAGATAAACCCCCAAACTTATTAGATAATACAGGTTTCATAGACCATACATCTATTATCATTCCTCTAATCGTGTTTATTAGCACTATTGCGTCTGCACCAGCCCGTTCAGATGACTTAGCTACATCTAGTAACTTATCAGTGAGACCTAGTTTAACTAAAACTGAACAATTAACTTCTTCCTTAATTGAACTCACAATTAATTTAACTAATTCCGGATCAGTCCCTAATTCTAATCCTTTATTTTTAACATGAGGGCATGAGAGATTCAGCTCTACGACTTTCACTCCTAGCTCACATGCTTTTGAGGCTAATTCAACAAATTCTGGTACATTAGAACCAGCTATACTAACTATAACAGGAATACCTTTATTTACTAACGGATTAATAATTTTTCCTAGTGATTTTATCCCAGGATTCGCTAAACCAACAGCGTTTAGGAACCCACATTTATACCCAGTGATGATTGGTGTTTTATAGCCCTCTCTCGGTTCTTTCGTAAAGGATTTAGTTATTACTCCTCCCGCTCCCGCATTATAAGCTCTCATTAATTGGGAGGCAGATAATCCAAGTATTCCTGAGGCAAGGATGAGCGGATTCCTTAATTTTAATCCAGCTATCTCTACTGATAGATCTATCATCAAATCACTTCTTCTAGACATTGATAATATTACCGCGCTGAGACATCATAAAATTTTCATTTCAAAATTATTCATAAATACTATATATTTTAGGATAGATTACTTTAAATCGGTGATCTAGATGCCAAAGAAAAAACGCAGAGATATTTTTGACGATTTATTTGGATCATCCATATTCGATGAGATAGAGAGTATGTTTAGCGATGTTTTTAGCGATATGGGAAGTGGTATTACTGGAAGTTATTCTATTCAAGTGACATATACTGATGAGGGACCAGTGGTCTATGCTGAATTAAGTGATGATATCGATGCTAATGAGTTTCGAAAGATGCTTGAACAGAAGTATCCTGGAGCTAAGATTGTTATACGAGGAGGTAAATCTGGCGAGAAATTTAAAGTCTTGAAGAAAGAAAAAGCCGGAGATCGTGTTGAGGTAAAGGTTGAATCTGCTGAAGAGAAAAGCGAGAAGGAAGAATCAGAGAGCTTGTTTAGCTTGCTTCATGGTAAAAGGAAGACATTTATTAAGCGGGAAGATTAATCTAGGGTAAGCTACATTGCTATTGAAGCTTTATTGGCTCGTTATTATTCTTCTTATTAAGATATATAATACCTTGCTTGGGGATAAAGTGAGGGAGTATAGAGGAATTAAACTGTATTTAACAAGAAATATTTTCTCCCCAGTGAGAACAATATCAACTGGCATGATACTGGATTACTTAGATAAGCTAGATCTAGCTGATAAGCATGTTTGTGATCTTGGTACTGGTAGTGGCGTAATAGCGATTTTTTGTGCTAAGAAATCTGCGAGAGTTGTGGCGTCTGATATAAGTCCTATTGCGGTGAGAGTGGCTAGAATAAACTCATATATAAATAATGTTAAGGTGGATTTGAGGCAGTGCGATTTGTTTCAATGCTATAGTGAAAATGAAAAATTTGATATAATTATATTTAATCCGCCTTATTTTCCCGTTAGAGTTAATAATTTCGTTGACGCAATGTATGCTAGTGGTGAAAATTACTCGACGATAATTAGATTCTTGTTATCCTCGAAGAAGAAACTGCTAGAAGGCGGTTTTATTTTAATTACTTTAACAAGCCTCATTGATATCGATTTGATTCTTGGGATAGCTAGGAAGATTGGATATAGTGTAGAAAAAATTTTAGAGAGAGATGGAATGCCTTTGGAAAAGCTTTTTCTTTACAAGTTATCTTTAGTTTCATGAACCTTTTTTCTTAGATACTCAATGCTTTTTTGAATAAGTTCGTCCAGCTCATCTGGATTTTTTCCCTTTGCGATTATTATAACTCTCATGAAAACTCTTTTTCCAAACCCGAGAGGATAACTCTTTATATTAATTCCCAGGAACCTTTCTCGTATATCTGAGAGTATTTCAGCGAACGTGGATTCATCTCGTACCTCAATGGTTATCTCGCGTGTCTTGATAAATATGTCGCGTGACTCTAAATGTACATATTTCAGTATTTGCTCAAGAAGATACATCATTTCGGATGGAACTCCTGGAAGAGAAATAATTGATTTTTTCTCAGCTACCTGCAGAAAAACTCCTGGAGCTACGCCAATTGGGTTAAAAAATGGTATTGCGCCCTCTGGAAGCAAAGCCATCTTCTCTCTGCTCGGATTCATCTCCATCGATGATACATAACCAAGCTTAAATAACTCCTCATACCTATCCTTGATCATTCTTAGTGCTTTTTCATTCAACTTTAATTTTGTGTTGAGAGCTTTAGAGATAGCTTCTAGTGTTATGTCTCCAGGAGTTGGACCTAATCCACCAGTAGTAATTATTATGTTTATGTCCTTTTTATTTACCGCATCTCGTATAGCACTAATAATTTCGTTCTCGTCATCAGGCACGACTATGATTCTTCTCACTTCAATACCTAATCCAGTTAATCTCTTAGCTATCCAGTGAGAGTTATAATCTAGTGTCCTCCCAGTAAGTAATTCATCCCCAATAGCAATTATGTATGCTTTCAATCAGCGCACCCTACTTCACATATTTATCGCTAATCCATTCAATAAAGCCCTGAACTAAATCAATGGCGTGTTTAAAATCATTGAGATCAAGTATTGCAGCTGGACTATGAATATATCTGCTTGGAATACTTATAACTGCGCTAGGTATTCCTGCTCGAGTCAAATGTATAACACCAGCATCTGTTCCACCAACAAAAACTCGTTTGAATTGATAGGGTATTCCCCTCTCTTCAGCAACACTTATTAATCCCTTTACAACTGTTGGATGAGATATTATGCTTCGATCAGCTAACGTTATTGCAGGGCCTCTACCTAATTCGGTTGATCGTTTATGTTCTGGTGTTCCAGGAGTATCGGCTGCGGCTGTGCCCTCTAGAGCGAGAGCAAAATCTGCATTAATTTGCCATGATGCAGTTCTAGCTCCTCGTAAACCAACCTCTTCCTGCACCGATGCAACAGCAATCACGTTATAGTTCTTATCTTTGATTCGTTTTAGCACTGAAATCATTGTTGCTAGTCCTGCTCTATCATCGAAAGCTTTGCCCAGAACTCTATTAGGGCTTATTTTTGCAAAAACTGTATCAAATGTTCCTACACTGCCTATTCTCACTCCCATTTCTATTGCTTCATCTTTTGATGATGCTCCTATATCAATGAATAATTCATCTATATTAACTGCTTTGCTTCTTTCCTCTGGTTTTAGGAGGTGCGGTGCTTTAGCACCTATAAACCCCTTAACCTTGCCTTTATCACCCTTAATCACGACTTTTTGCGCATATAGTACTCTGGGATCAAAACCTCCTAAAGGATTGAATCTTAGGAACCCATTTTTATCAATATGCGTTATCATGAATCCTACCTCATCCATGTGAGCATCTAATAGTATTGTTGGGTAACGATCATCCCCATTCTTAATACCTATAACGTTTCCTAGAACATCTATTTTTAATTCATCAACAATGCTTTCAAGCTCACTTTTCACGAAATCTCTTACTTCATCCTCAAAACCAGGTGGCCCAAACAGGTTGGATAGCTTCTCAAGCAAATTGATCTCTTTGCTCATTAAAAACACCTAAAAAGATTTGAATAATAGTATTACTTCACGATATAAAAATGAATTTTAAATATAGTATTAGCGATTTATTTTTAGATCCTCTAGATAGTTTCCTCACTACTTTCTAAAAAAATTCTAGTTAAGGTTACTCGAAATGAATCCTCAGGAGAGAAAAGAACTTATAAGGAAAAGTCTAAATGAACTCTTATCAAAAATTAAGGGAGGAAGCTCCCTGGCATACTTAATTCTCAGCGAGAAAAATAGTAATAAATATATTCAATGCACCATAAGCAAGGATGAGGAAAAAGTTCTCATAGATATACCTGAATCAGCACTAAGCGACGAAGAAATTAAGAAGATTGAGGATATTGTGTCAGAAGTAACAGGAGAGAAAGCAACAGTTGGATTACAGATCCAAGCCACTATTAACGATGCAGTAGATATAATAGATAGAATCTTTATAGATGGATTTGGCTTTAATGAAAACTATGATTTAGAAGTAAATCTCCCTGAATAATCATAAATGGGAACAAACGGGACAAGTAGGATTCTTCTCAACTGTAACCTTTGTTAGCTCCATTGATAGGCCATCAAACAGAATTAACTGATTTAGAGTCAACTCCCCCATACCTGTAATGAGCTTAATTGCTTCTAAGGCCTGTAATAATCCAATTATCCCCGGCGTTACTCCTATTACGGGTATCTTCCCTCTCTCTTCTATGACTTCCTCAGAGACTATGCATCTGAGACATGGAGTTTTACCTGGGATAATAACTAGAATTTGCCCATAGAACTCTTTGACGCCAGCATGAATCAGGGGTTTTCTTAATTTTACACATATTTCATTTAGTAAGAGCTTGCTTTTCCAGTTATCTAAAGCGTCTATGCAGATATCAACATCGCTTAATAATGCTTCAGCGTTATCCTTAGATAGAGCTTGTTTTATAGAGGTAACTGCAACGTTTGGATTTAATTTATTGATTTTTTCTTTAGCTGATATGACTTTGTCCTTACCTATATCGCTGGTCCAGTGGATAATTTGCCTATTTAGATTCGATAAACTAACTTTATCAAAATCTATGAGTTTGATGTGTCCCACTCCCGCTGCTGCGAGATATAATGCTATAGGTGATCCTAGACCTCCAACACCCACTATAGCTACTTTGGAGTCCTTTAATTTCTTCTGTCTTTCTAACCCAAGAATTCTTAATTGTCTATCATATCTCCTTAATTCCTCCGATGAGAAAGTATCGTTACCCACCCATGAATTCACCTTGGTTAGTTTAACAAAATACATTGACTTAACTTGAGTTACCTATAATAGTAATGATCTCTGAAATAAATCTATCACTTTTTCTCCAGTCTCGATCGTTTCTTGATCAACAATTGTATCAGCTATATCGCCAACTCTTTCCTCGAAATACTTATTGATCCTGCGTAGAATATCCCTCACAACCACGTTATCGTACTTAACTATTAAGGCACTAACTGACTTGATACCATAATAAATCACTAATAATCCAGCGCCAGAATCATATACCTGGAAAACATCCGTATACCTTTTCGAATGGAGTCCCTCTGTCAAAGCAAGGAC
>JALWRR010000213.1:0-643 GCA_026993975.1 Promethearchaeati archaeon
TTATTGACCCAAGTTACTTTTTAAGCTTTCGTGTTCACTCCAGTGATGTTTATTTAAACGACTTCGTTGAAACAGCCTCTAGCCAAGTGAACTCATCGATAGGCTATTTAAGTCTTACTGACAATCAACTGATGTTTATATAAACGTCTTTGTTAAAAAAGAACTCACTCGAGTGAACTCGGCGATTGGCTATTTAAGTTTTACTGATAATCAACTGATGTTTATTTAAATGTCTTCTTTGAAATAGAGTTCACTCTAGTGAAGGTGAAGATTTAAATGGTTTATCGCTATATCTGCGAGGCGAGGATTGTTTTGACGAGTATGTTTGATCTTAAACCTGCCAATGCTGCCTATTTTTGGCGTTTTATTGAGAATTTTTATAGTGTTTCCTGGTAGTTTTATCCATGTTTGGGCATATTTATCCAAGTTTTATAATACAGTCTGTTACGGCATCAAGTAAAATCCACTAGTTAGTTTTATTGATACTCTATCAAGTAATTTCTAGATACAATTAGTAATGAAATGCAAACATAAGTGTGTATTAATTAAAGCTTTTTCTTTTTCATTGCATTGTAAAAGAGAAAAAATATTTAAATTAACATTATTAAAAGTCTATTTCTAATCATCATTAATATATTAATAC
>JALWRR010000213.1:653-4493 GCA_026993975.1 Promethearchaeati archaeon
CCTTAAATTATGGTAAAGACGCTATTTTGTTCAATAATATAATTAACAATATATAAAGAAATGCTATTAAAAGTGATGTCTTTATGGGAACTATTTTTTATGGGTTAAAGACAGCAATTAGGAGACCTAGGTTATTACTTGGGATAATAATTGGCATAATGCTCGGTATATCTCTATTAATTTCCGCTTTCATGACAGTAGATTATCTTGGTTACGCTAGTATTAAAAAAGAGATCAATAGCGTTAAAGTTGATATGCGTGTAAATATTTATGAACCTAATGAAGACATGATGCGTAATTTAAACAAAATAATTGGTTCGATAGAGAATATCGATGGTGTTAATAAATGCGAACCAGTTTTCTCAGTTCTGTTGTTGAACGCAAACTTTACTTCTAGTAACGGAGCTGAGTTAGATTCGAGAATGTTTGGTGATTATCCGAGAGTATATGGATTTTCGGATCAATTAGACTCTGATGACTTATTAATTATTAACGGTTCCCTTAAGTTCAAAAATGGTGAAATCGCTATAGGTGAGAGGCTTGCTCAATTATTGGGGATCAGTGTAGGCGATAATGTCACTATAAGGACAGTGTATTATGGAGCAGGAGGGATTTCTCAACGCAATATTAGTTTTTTGGTTAAAGGAATAGTTAGAGTTAAAGGAAGGCTCTGGGACGCAGTAATGTATACTTATGGATTTGAGTTCGGGTATATTTCTAGTACGCAAACAGAAACATGGAAGGATCCAAATCTAGCTTTGATAGGGAATATTAGCTATATTTATGATCTCTTAGCTAATACTTTTAATGTATCTAATGGAGAAATACCGGTAAGTTACTCGCTATACCTAAATGTTTTCGTGGATAGAGAAAGTATAGTTAATCCATGGAACCTAGATGAATCTATTAATAACTTGCGTGAAATTGAGGATCACATCAACATGATTCTTCAAAACTACCAGGCTTATGGATCAGAGTTCTATACGGAGAACTACCTTGGAAATAAGTTGTTCTTCTATAGCTTATCAATGATCTCAGCTAGAACTAATATGGCGTTTCAATTGATACCTTCCCTTTTGTTAGGAGCGGTGTTAGCGTTAATAGCTATCTGGGTTTCAGTAAACGAGAGAAGAAGAGAGATTGGTCTACTTAAAATTAAAGGTGCGAAAGGATCGCAAATAACATCAATGTTATTTACGGAAGCTATCTTAGCTGGAGTGATAGCTGGGTTAGTAGGGAGTTTTCTTGGTTATGTAACCGCGCTTGCTCTAATAAAAATTGAGTGGGCTGATATAGCCAAATTATATGCACCAGAAGCGATAATAAACAATTTAGTTTGGAACTATATCATAGCTGGTGCAATAATTGGAGGTGTAATGGGTTTATTATCCGTGTTTATACCAGCTAAGAGAGTATCTAAGCTAAGTATATTGGAGGCTATTCAGGAATATTCGGAGGAGATAGAAGCTGTTGATAAGCTTGGGAAGTTAGTATGGATATTTATGATATTAGGTTCTTATTCTCTTATAGAGATTGGTTTAGGTCTCCCCGTCTTAAGGTTCGTTACAACGATTGGTATGAGTAGCATGTCATACCTTTTTATATTCATCGCCATCATCTTCTTCCCAATAGAATTCGCATCTATAACTCTAGGCCCTCTATTATTTACATACGCTAGTAGTAAATTAATAGGAACATACGCTACCAGACTTAGAGGTGTTTTTTCAGCTTTAACCAAGATTTTTGCCACTGAATTAAACTATGTGGCAGTTAGGAATTTCATAAGAAGAAAAGTTAGAGTAGCTAGAGTAATATTCCTCATAGCTCTAACTCTCTCATTTACAGTTTATTACGGTATCTCATCAGCCACTAATGAAAAAAGAATACATATTGATACAGAGATGCGTGTTGGGAGTGATATCTATGTTGGTTTCTATTCACCAGTAACATATAACGAGCTAGCGAATCTTACTACGAATCTAACTAAAATCGATGGAATCAGTGGTATCTGTAGGGTATTTGACACTCCATTATACACTACTGTGATCCGGAAAGGTGGAAGTGTGAAGGTGAGAACTATTGGGTTGGATCCAAATTACTTCAATATTTCTTTCATCAAGAATTCTTACCTAGAAGATATAAATATAAAGAAGGCGGAGGAGAAGTTTTCAACAGGCGACATACTTCTTTCAATTAACCTGAAGAGATATTATGGTAAGACTAAAGATGGCTCACTAACATTAAAGAGTGATATAACCCAGAAATATTATACACTTACTATAGCTGGTTTTCTTAAGTTTGCACCAGGAGTAAGCTCATATATCTTCCAGTTACAGGACGAGTACTCCCCAATGGTTTTCATTAGTAATGAGATCTTGATTGATTTACTTAATAGTACATCGGGAATTTATGCCAAAGCCCTATTGATAAAGATTAAGTCAGGGTATAATACGACAGCTGTCGCTGAAAAAGTTGAGAAAAATCTATCTTCCCTTGGTTACGAAGCTAGAGTTTTATCATTTAAGGAGGAGCTAGAAAGAAGAATGAGTTTCGGTATGCAGAATCTAACAATTTATTTTGTTAGAATTGAGTTCTTTATGGCGCTAGTAATCGCGTTTATAGGCATGATACTTATAATGGCAATGTCTGTATATGAGAGGAGAAGAGAGGTCGCGCTATTAGTGACTAGAGGTGCATCATTTCTACAGCTCGCTGGTACATTGATAAGTGAGGCGTTCCTGATAGTGTTCCTAGGTTTTGGCTTAGGTCTTTTAGTAGCAATAACATATAGCTATGGTTTCTTGGTCAGCATGACTCAAACAATCAGTTTTGGGACAATACCATATGAGTTACCCCCAGGATACGCTATTGTTATTCCATCCTACTTGATTTATTCCGTTATAATTGGATTTTTCGCGTTTATTTTTGCTTCACTCATCCCGCTTGTATTGTTGTTAAGAAGACCTATTTCAGAAGAATTAAGAATTCATCACTAGGTGAGATTTATGAGTGTGGTTGTTTGTGAGAACTTATATAAGATATATAAGACTGGAGAGATCGAGGTAGTTGCTCTCAAGGAATTGAATTTAAGAGTTGATAAGGGCGAGATAAGAGCGGTTATAGGTCCATCTGGCAGCGGTAAAACCACATTAATAAATATTATTGGAGGTATAGACAAACCTAATGCTGGTAGAGTACTAGTGGATAACATGGATATAACGAAGTTTTCGGAAAAAGAGTTACTGAACTATAGAAGGCGGCATGTTGGAATCGTCTTTCAGTTCTTTAATCTCCTCCCAACACTAACAGCATTTGAGAATGTAGAGTTACCAATGGTTCTAGCGGGAGTACCGAGGGAGAGAAGAAAGAAGAGAGTGATTGAGCTCCTGAGATTAGTGGGATTAGAGGAAAGAGCGGATCATAGACCTGATCAATTATCTGGTGGAGAACAGCAGAGGGTTGCTATAGCAGCTGCACTAGCTAATGATCCACCATTAATTCTCGCTGATGAACCAACTGGAGAACTTGATACGGTTACGGGTAGACAGATTGCTGAATTATTCAGAAAGTTGCGAGATGAGCTAGGAAAAACAATAATAATTGTTACTCATGATGTCTCAATAGCTAGAATATCTGATAGAATTTCAAGGATACTTGACGGTAAGATCACTGCAACAATTACTCCTGCTGAATTAGAGATAGCTGAGATAGCTCCGACTAAAACACATGAGTTAGTTCTTAGACTGGAGGAAAGGCGTGCTCAAGTTTTGGAAGAGATCAACCGCATAGAAAAAGAGTTCAGAGATAAGAAGATTGATGCAGAAACTTTCACGAAACGTT
>JALWRR010000213.1:4503-10042 GCA_026993975.1 Promethearchaeati archaeon
GAGTTAAAAACAAAGCTTAAAGAAATTGAGAATGAGCTTGCAAAATACACTGTCTAAGCTCAGAATCCTGGTTCTCTTATTTTTATTACTTCTTTATTTACTAGATTTGGAGGTATTTCTCCTTTGTAAAAAGCTATTAGGTTCTCCGCAACCATTTCTGCCATTTTCTCTCTAGTTTCATTAGTTGCGCTTCCAATATGAGGAGTTAATACAACGTTATCTAATTTTGTTAATGGATGGTTTTTGGGCAAAGGTTCATTCCAGAAAACATCTAGTGCTGCTCCAGCAATCCATTTCTCTCGAAGAGCTTTAACTAATGCTTTTTCATCTATAACTCTGCCTCGACTAGTATTAATTAAGTAAGCTGTTCTTTTCATTAATTTCAATTCTTTTTCCCCAATCATTGATTCAGTTTCTTTTGTTAATGGGACATGAATTGAAACTACGTCTGATTCTCTTAGTAATGTCTCTAGACCTACGTATCTTAAACCGTATTCTTCTTCAAGCTCTTTCCTTCGTCTCCTGCTATAATAAATAACTGACATACCAAAACACTTGGCTTTCTTAGCTACTTCAGAGCCTATCTTCCCTAATCCAATGATTCCTAGCGTTTTTCCTCTTAGCTCCATGCCAAGCATCATTGTTGGATGCCAGCCAGTCTTACTAGCTTCCCAGGAACCAGTTCTCACAAATTTATCTGCTTCAACAATCCTCCTTGTTATGCTTAGGATAAGGGCCCACGTTAAATCAGCTACAGCATTGGCTAATACTCCAGGAGTATTAGTTACGTAAATTCCAAGTCTCGTTGCTGTCTCTATATCAATGTTATCAAATCCAACAGCATACTGAGAAATAATCCTTAATTTTTTGCCTCGATTCAAAACATCTGCATCTATTGGATCAGTAAGTAATGTGACTAGGGCATCGACATTCTCTACTTTCTGAAGGATTATATCTTTTGGTGGTGGGAAATATTCTGACCAAATCTCTACGTCATAAAATTCTCTTATCTTATTTAACCCTTTTTCCGGAATCCTCCTAGTTATATATACTCTAGGTCTCACTATATAACACCAAAATTCTGAAAGTTGTTATAGTTTGTATACATGTACAAAGCTATAATTTTTTTAAATAAAAATTATTTACTCATAACAGTACTGTATAGATGTGATTACAGATGAGTTATATAGCGCATCTAAAGGTTGTTCTTATAGGAGATGGTGGGGTAGGTAAAACTTCGATCGCTCATAGATATTTGCGTAAAGGATTTACTTACGAGTATAAACAAACGATTGGAGTTGATGTTTACTCAAAGAGAAGCGATATAAACATAAAAGACTACAAAGTATCGATATCATGGGTAATATGGGATCTAGCGGGACAACCAAAATTTCGAGAAGTCAGAAAAGATTTTTATAAGGGTGCTAAAGGAGCAATATTAGTTTTCGATATATCTAGGCGTGAAACGTTCGAAAATACATTGAATTGGGCTAATGAGTTTCTGCACAATGCAGGTAGATACCCGGTAGTACTAGTTGGAAACAAGGTTGATTTGCGTGATCAAACTAAAGATCCTGTGTCTACAGAAGAAGGACAACATATGTCTAAAACGTTATCTAAGATTTTTAATACTAAAGTGCCTTATATTGAGTCAAGCGCATTATTGAGGATTAATATTGATAAGATTTTTGAGGAGATAGGTAAGTTAATATTAAGTAAGGCGTTTGAGAAGAGGAGGAAGAAGTAAAAGAAAAGATTGAATAATAACGCTATGAGTCCACAATTTTAATATATATAACTTTTTATATTCTATTTAGTGATCTATGTATTTATGAACATTTTTTCTATTCATGCTAAAGAATAGTGTATCTAGTAAGTTGCAACATTTGAACCTTTGATTTAGGGGAAATTAACTATGGAAGTCTTTAATGGAGAGCCTACTTAAGCGTCTAAATGGATTGCCATTCGGTTTAATGGGAAATAAGCACATAATAAGGATACCATCAATAGTGGTCGTTGGACAAGAAGTCTTAGATAACCTAATAGAGATAATTGATTCCTTAAGCATTAGAAAAGTCCTGTTAACAGTCGGTAAATTCACAAGGAAACTAGCTGGAGAGTATGTTAAGAACCTATTAGAAAGAAAAGGGATTAAAACAAAAATGATAGAAGTTCTAGAGCCTTCTTTACAGAACGCTATGAAAGGTATTAAACTTTACGATAAATATAATTTCGACGCTGTAATTGGCGTTGGAGGAGGAAAAAACCTGGATGTTGGTAAAGTTATAGCTAAAGAGACAAAATCGCTTTTCATAAGTGTCCCAACCACTGCTTCTCACGATGGAATAGCATCTCCATTCGCATCGTTGCGAGAGAGAAGAGGAAGACATTCCTTACAAACAATCCCTCCTATCGCTGTTATAGCTGATATCGATATTATCTCTAAAGCTCCAAAACGTTTCTTTAGAGCCGGTATTGGAGATGTAATAGCTAATATCAACGCCGTTCAAGACTGGTTGTTAGCTCATAGGGTTAAAGGAGAATACTACGGCGAGTATGCAGCTAATCTTGCACGAATGAGTGCTGAACACTTGATTAAAAATGAGCATATCTTATCAAGATATGACTTAGAGGCATTTAGAACTCTCGTGGAAGCATTAATAAGCAGTGGTATTGCAATGGGCATTGCTGGGTCAAGCAGACCAGGTAGTGGTGCAGAGCATCTTTTTTCTCATGCATTAGATAGAATAGCTATTCATCCTGCATTGCATGGAGAACAATGCGCGCTGGGAACTATTATGATGCTTTATTATAGAGGAGATGAGAGATGGATGGAGATCAAAGAGTTCTTAGAGTATATTGGAATGCCGACTAAAGCTAGAGAATTAGGAATAAGTAATGATGAGGTTATTAAAGCTCTCACAATAGCGCATAAAATAAGGCCTGAACGCTATACGATTCTCGGTAGTAACGGAATGAGTTTTGATGATGCATATAGGATAGCTAAAGAAACTGGTGTGATTGATTAAAAGAAGTCATCTAATCTAATGGTTCTCTTCTTCTTATCATACTCGCCTGAGAGAACCATCTTTATTAACATGAAATCCTCTTCTAGGACTCTTCTGAGTTTAGGATTATATAGTGCTGCTGCTGGATGATACGTTGGAATAACCGTAATATTAATTCCTAGTAATTCGCCTTTGAAGATTTGCCCTCTAACAGAACTTATGCCGTGAACTTTAATTCCCATGTGATGGAGTATTGTTAAAGTACTATGCCTGCCTAAAGTCACTATTATTCTCGGCTTTATTATTTCAATTTGTTTAAATAAATATGGTTTGCATGCATCTATCTCTTCCTTAAGAGGATCCCTATTATTCGGTGGCCTGCACTTAACAACATTAGTTATAAAAACATTCTTCCTGTTTAAACCAATCATTTCTATTAATTCAGTTAATAACTTACCAGCGGAACCAACGAAGGGTCTCCCTTGAACATCTTCATGATATCCTGGGGCTTCCCCTATGAAAATGATCTCTGAGTCGGGATTCCCCTCTCCCGGAACAGGATTCTTTCTATTTTTGTATAGAGGACATTTCGTGCATTTCTGAATCTCCTTAGCAATTATTTCAAGTAATTTCTCTTTATTCTCTTCCATAGCAATCGCTTCCTAACTGAATTCATTCTTAGTGCTTTTCTGTATGGATTCACTTATTTTCTCGACGAGCTTTGATACTGCTTCGAGTTTATTATCGATAGATCTAATTCTATTCAATATTATATCTCTTGCCTCAGCGAACCAATTTAAATCAATTACGATATCTAGGAGATCTAGATAGAAATCATCTATGCTGCTCTCGTCTTCCTCCTCAAGCCTAGCAATAACCACTTGATATATCTTCTTTATTATTTCTCCGTGTTCAAAAAAGCAAATTAATTTGAAGCCTTGAAGTATGAGGTCTACATCTTCTACGTCAGTTGGGTCCATATTAAGATATATATCAATTATCCTTTCAATTGCCTCTCTAGCCAAGTCTAGTGATTTAGCTTCAATAAGTTCTTGTGTAATTTGGATATAAATAAATAATCTATCCTCAATATCAACGTATCTCTCTGACTCATTTAAAGTATTCTCAAGTATCTTTATTGAGTAATCAATAAATCCAATAGAGTAAAGATCCCTGCTGATCTCAAGCACTTCCGAAAGCATTTTATCAACATCACTGATCTTCTCAGCATACTTATATGCATCTAATAGTAATTCCTTAGCTTCATCTAGGAAACCTAAATCAGCAAAATTATTACCGATTTCTCTCAGAACCATTGATTTTGTTGCGTTATCTTCCTCGCGCCTAACTAGATTAACAAGATCTCTCAGAATCTCCACAGTTTCATCAATTTTATGAAAAATCATTAACTAACACCCCGTTTATCTTCATAAAATAATGAAGATTATTTAAGTGGCCTTCCATGGAAAAACATCGCGTTTATATACGCTACAAACGATACTAGGAGACCCATTAAGTACGGAAATAACCATAAGATAGGTTGATATATAAATTGAGTTGCATGCACGAAGACAAGAATGTATATCGCAGCGATACTATAGGAAGATATAACAATATAATCAATACGGCTTAAATAATTTATCCTGAGAATGAATAATCTAATAACTAAGAAAGCAAATAAGATTAAGAAAAATGGTAAGATCACTGAAGATAAGGCTATTAAAGGCACCATGTATATAGACGCCTTATACCTAAACTTATCCCATTTTGCTCTAAACTTGATGTAATCGATTGAATACGCTTTTAAGTATTCCCTTGAGATATACTTATAGTAGCCTCGCACAATATCTAGCTTGATTCCCCTAAAAGCTTCTTTTATCTCATCCAGTAAACTATCATTAATCTTCGCCTTAGATTCAGCTTTCCATATGGGGGAGATGTAGTAGGATAAAACCACAGTTAAGATACCAATAATAGATGTAGTCAAGTTAAATTTTCCAATGATAGTTGTGAACACGCTGTACGTCACGAGTCCTAGGAAGGCTAATATCATAAGGAGATTAAGAAGAGTTAAAAATCGTTCCGAGCGCTTTTTGCTTCCCCTAAAATACGGTGAAAAATACTTCAGGATATACATTGCTGCAAGAGAGAAAGTAGAGAATATACCTAGACCGGACAAGAACCTCACTAGAAATATAAAGATAATGAAGATTGCATCCAGATACAGATATGGACTACCATACATTGCAAATAGAATTAATTCTACTATAGACCCGATGAGCAGAGCTAGTATATAGAATTTTATTTCACTTATGTCCCTCACTGTAAGCTTCTTTACCCGCATATTAATCATCCCTATTAATTATTCATTAACAATTATTTATTAGCCTAAAGTAAAGGGAATAGAATGCCCGCACTATTTCTGTCTTTTATTGACTTGGTCTATGGATAGGTTTTTAGGGGGGCTCGGCTAGTAATACATATGTATGCTAGCCAAAACCAGCCACAAGACAAAAGCCGAGCCCCCAATA
>JALWRR010000214.1 GCA_026993975.1 Promethearchaeati archaeon
TTTATCCAGGATTCATACTACACTTGATATGAAGGAGGCTTGTGGAGAAGCTGATTTTGTTATTGAAGCTGTACCGGAAATCCTAGATTTAAAGAAAAAGATTTTCTCTGAGATTGATAACATTGCTCCTTCTCACGCCGTATTAGCGTCAAATACTAGTTCTTTACCAATTACTGAACTCGCTGAAGCTACTAAAAGGCCTGAAAAAGTTATTGGAATGCACTTCTTTAATCCCCCTGTTATTCTGAAGCTTGTTGAAGTCATAAAAAGTAATTACACAAGCGATAACGTGGTTAATCTTGTTTTAGAATTAGCGAAGAGGATCGGTAAGGATCCAGTACTAGTAAAGAAGGATTCCCCTGGATTCATCGTTAATAGGGTTCTTGGAGCTATTATACATGAGGCCTTATGGCTGCTGGAGGATGGTTATAGTGTCGAGGAGATTGATGCTGCGTGTAAATTCAAATTAGATATGCCTATGGGGATATTTGAGCTAATGGACTTCATTGGAATAGATGTTGTTTACCATATGATGCGAGCTATGATTGATAGGGGAGCCCCATTCAAATTGACAGAGAAAATAGAGAATTTATTTAACTCTAAGGAACTAGGAATTAAGGCTGGTAAAGGGTTCTATAAGTATCCTGCACCAGGAAAACGCGTTAAACCAAGCTTAACTCCCCAGATGGGGAGAAATGTTAATTCAATAATGATACTTGCACCAGCTATTAATGAAGCAGCTTTCCTTGTTAATGATGGAGTGGCTGAACTAAGCGATATAGATAAGGCTATTAAGCTAGGGTTGAACTTCCCCTACGGTATATTTGAGATCGCTGATAACTTTGGTCTAGATCACGTTTTTAGCATCTTAAGTGCTCTGCACGAGAAAAGAGGATTCAAGATCTATGATGCTCAATCTAACCTAAAATCGCTTGTAGAGAGTAATAATTTGGGTAGAAAGACTGGTAAAGGTTTCTATAGTTATGATGTAGATAAAGAAGAAATGAATACAGTGAAAATAGTCTATGAGAAACCATTAGCTTGGGTCATATTGAATCGTCCAGATAAGCTAAATGCACTATCAATAGAAATGCTTAACGATATCAAGAACGCGATAAGCAGAATTAGGGAAAAAGAAGATATAAGAGCGATTATCATAATGGGTTCTGGCAAAGCTTTCTGCGCTGGCGCAGATATAAAAGGTTTTGATGAAATGAAAGGTACAGACGCATTCAAGTACTCACTAATGATTCAGAAGACATTCGAGGAGATCGAGAACTGTGAGAAGCCAGTCATAGCCGCAATACACGGTTACGCGCTTGGTGGGGGACTAGAGCTAGCTATGGCTTCAGATCTAATAATAGCTTCAAAATCAACATTAATCGGGCAACCAG
The DNA here is from genome assembly GCA_026993975.1 of Promethearchaeati archaeon. Taxonomy (GTDB): domain Archaea; phylum Asgardarchaeota; class Njordarchaeia; order Njordarchaeales; family Njordarchaeaceae; genus Njordarchaeum. The sequence continues at coordinate 1,395 of JALWRR010000214.1, forward strand.
AAATAAGCCTCGGAATAATTCCTGGTGCTGGAGCTACCCAGAAACTAGCTAGGTTGGTTGGTTCATTGAAGGCTAAAGAGATAATATTCCTTGGCGACATGTTTTCGGTCGATGAGGCTGAGAGAATAGGTCTAGTTAATCAGGTTGTTATGGATAGTGAGTTAGAATTCATTGCTAGAAGACTAGGTTTAAAACTTTCTAAGAAACCACCTATGTCTCTGATGATAGCTAAATATGTCATTAATTACGGCAAGGATGTAGCTGAGAAAGTGGGTAAGATCCTTGAGGCATTAGGCTTCGGTCTTGTTCGAAGTACTGAGGAGGCTTCTGAGGGGATAAAATTCTTCTTAGAGAAGAGAAGACTTAAATTCGCTAGCGGCTAGAAACTAGATGCATTCACTTAATTTTTTCTTTTTATTGATTCCTACTCTGTGATAACTAATGGGAAGAATCATATATTTTCCTGTAAATGGTATAGGGCTTGGGCATGCTAGAAGGTCGTTAAGGATAGGGAGGGAATTATCTAGATACGGTAAAGTAATCTTCTCTACGTATACTGGTACACCAGCTTATAACTATTTAACTAGGAGCGGGTTTAGGGTTATAGGTTTACCTAAATTGAGCTGGGCTCAATCCTCTGATGGTGGTTTAGATAACGCTAAAACGGTTCTTGTTAGTCCGTATGGAGCTGGTATAGCTGTATCCCATTTACTTATTGAAAATTACTTGATAAAGAGAATGAAGCCGAGCTTGGTGATATCGGATATGAGAGCTTCTCCGATAATTATAGCACGTAAACATAACATTCCATGCTTCATGCTTGGATTATTCTTCGATTTAAAGCGTGAGATAAAGAATTTTTTTGTTCGTCAACCAGCGAGATTACTTGGAGGTTTTATTAGGGAACTAGCTCGGAAATGCATTAATACATTTGTGACGGATTTTCCTCCACCGTACACGCTTTATGAAAGGGTGATGCCAGAGCATATTCCAGGGAATTACGTTTTCACAGGCCCCATAATCGATAAAAAACTTGAGAGGATAATTAAGAAAACTGATATAAAGAAAGCTAAGGAGACAGCTAAGCAAAAACTAGGTGTTACAGAGGATTACACAGTGTTATTCCTCCCTAGTGGCGTTGAGAAATCAAGAGCATTCTTTATCAATGGTTTATTAGGAATCTTGAGATTTTTAAGGAAGCATAAGAATATTAGGTTTATTATAAGTCTGGGATTAATCGAAGAGAAGCACAAAATATATAATCTGGACAATGTTGAGATCTGGACATGGATACCTAACCTAACTGATTACTTACTCGCGAGCGATTTAATAGTAGGTTACTACGGAATGAACAAGGTTTTTGATTCATTAGCTGCTGGCAGCTTTTTCTTAGGTAAAGTTGCTAGTAATCAAGTTGAGCAACTAGCACTAGCAAAAAAATTGAGAGAAATGGGGATAGGAGATATATTTTATTCATTTAATAAATCTTTAGTCGAAAAAATAATTAATCTGCTTCAACATGAAAGTGGTTTAAAAATCCTAGAAAAATTTAATGAGATGATAAAGCGGATCGATCCCGTTAAAACAATAATTCGATACATTGAACAAATACTTAACATGTATGAGTTATAGGAGTTAACTTCTGCCTCGTATAGCTCCTCCAATCGCCCCAAATATAGCTAGTAGTAATGGATCTAAAAATAAGCTGTCATTAAATAGTTTTATGAATGCATTAAGGAGCTCCTGAGAAGTGAAGCCAGCGCTGTAACTTAGGAGCAAAGCACCGATTACTAGACCTATAAACCAAATGACTGCTCCAACTAGTATTCCATTCGTTAATTTTCTGGCCACCAATCCAGAGACTATCCCCGCTATCATAGCTGGTAACGCTAATTCTGCTCCTAATACATATCCTCCAGATAGGAACTCGTTTATCATTGAGTAACCTAGCGCGGGTATACTTATCATTGATTCAATTAATATATTGCTTATGTCTGAGACAGATGAATACGCACCCGGGTTATTGTAGATGTATATCAGCATGTAGGAAGCTAGCCAAAATAGATATCCAAATATTATAGCCGTGATTAATTTCTTTCTTGAGACTGGCTCCCCCTCTACTTCTGGTTCAACTTCAGTCAATTCTTTTTCAAGATCTTCTAAAGATTTAGACAAAATTTTCACCATAAATACATTTTTTTCAGTTCTATAAATTTTTTCATTTAATTTTCTTAAAAACTTATTGCAAATCACGCTTATTTCGAAATATATTTTACCTATATCTTTACCTTAAATATAGTTTATCTTTAAATGATAATGCCGAAAATTACTTGCTTGGTGTTACTTGATGGTTGATTTTAAATTCTCTGAAGAGGAGGAATTGTTTAGGGAATCAGTAATAGAGTTCGCTAAAAGATATATAGAGCCAAAATGGATTGAGATAGATGAGAAAGGCAAGATACCTCTAGATCTAATTAAGAAGATGGGAGAACAGGGATTATTCTGCATACCTTGCTCAGATAAGTATGGGGGCATGGATGGAACATACCTAATGACAGCGATAGCTGTAGAGGAGATAGCTCGTCACGAACCAGCTGTAGCACTCGCTGTGTATACACTTTTGAACAATGGATGGCCATATGCATTGGAGCTATTTGGAACTGAAGAAGCAAAGCAAGAGATTTTGCCTAGAGTGGCTAGAGGAGAAGCTTTCTATGGTATAGCTTCAACAGAACCTCATGGTGGTAGTGATGTCGCTGGAACAAAAACTAGAGCTGAGAAAAAGAATGGTAAATGGGTTCTAAATGGTGAAAAGATTTATATCAGTGGCGTGCAGGAAGTGCAGGATCTACCTTACGGGGGTGGATTCTTCACAATTGCTAGAACTGGATCGGTGGAGGAAGGGCATAGAGCTTTAACAGCTTTCAACGTTCTTCCAAAATGGGAGGGAAAAATAAGGCCTGGATTCGAACCAACAATTTTCGATGATGTGGGTCGTCATGGTTTATCTACTGGAGGATTTAAATTAACTGACTTCGAGGTCGAGGAGAAACATGTATTAGGCGAGGTAAATAAGGGTTTCTACTTAATAATGCAGGGATTTAACTTGGCTAGAATCCTTGTGTCAGCCGCTTGTGTTGGTTCAGCTAGATGGGCTCTTGAACAGGCTGTGAATTATTTCAGAGAGAAGAAGATATTTGGTAGGTATCTCTCATCGTTCCAGGGTGTTAACTTTAGGTTCGCTGAGCTTTATGCGGAGCTCGAAATGGTTAGATTAATGGTTTATAAGGCTGCTTGGTTAGCTGATAAGATCTATAAGGAGAAGGATCCCGCGTACAAGCCTAAGGACCTGAATATTCCTGTCGCTATAGTTAAGTTAAAAGCTCCAGAACTAGCCACAAGGATTTATACTGAAGTTCTAAAGTGGTATGGTGCTTATGGCTATACAAAGGAGGCTCAAATCTATAGAGGATGGCTAGGTACATTTAGCTATACCATTGGAGCTGAAGGCGCGCAGAACATTATGCGATACATAATTGCACGTGACGTGATTGGTACTGAGTATGTTAAAGCTTAGGCGGCTCTACTATTTCTTATTTTATTTTAAACGAGAATAAGCTAATGATGAGTAATACTAGTACTGCTAGTTCTAGCGAGAGAACTATTGATGGTACTTCTGTATGTATAATACCTCCTATGGAAGCGACATTGCTTGCAATTAACCTATTAGTGCTTAATGCTATTCCAAATCCCCCCGTGCTTGATCCCTTTTCGCTTGTTTTCTCTGTAACCTCGCTTAACTGTGCTGTTGGAAGCAAACCACCAAAAATGTTATAGCTCAAGTAGAGAGCTATTAGTGTAATGAGAGAGTTGAAGTAGTATGCAAAGCCTATAAGGAAAACATTTAGTAGCGCTAAGAGATTTAATAATTTGATTGAAAACCACTTCTTCCTGGATAATTTTGATGAAGGCTTCTGCATAGCTGTATTTAGCAATGAACCAGCAGTAATGACTAATCCAGTGTTTCCCTGAGAGAGACCTGCTTCAACAAGAATTACTGGTAAATATATGTTAATTATAGCTCTTAGACCTAGCGAACTAATATTACTGCTCACTTTTAATCCGATTTTATATGACTGAATTATTGATGAAAGTAAGTTCCTAGATGGTTTTACTTTCTTGGTATCGTAGATAGATATAATCGCTGTAATGAATCCAGTTAACGCTAGGAGTGAGGATAAAATAAATGTATTTCTCCACCCAATTAACTCAGCTAGAAAACCGCTAAAAACATAACCAAAGACACTTCCTAGAAATGAGACAGTGAGCAGATTCCCTATTTCTTCTCTAACATCCCTATTAATCTCTGAAGAAAAAGCCATTAAAGCTGGCCAGAGCATTGATATACCTACCCCAAGTATGAAGTTTGCTAGAATTATATCTAAACTCGTTCTCGCCAATCCTTGGACAAGAAAACCCACGGAATAGAATAACGTTGCTGTGCTCACAAAAATCTTTCTTCCTTTCCGATCAGATAATGACCCGAATAAGGGTCTAAACATGATTTGTGCTAGATTTGATGCTAATGGAATGAGCGCTAATAACGCTTTATCTATTCCTAGGCTAACTGCCAGAAGTGGTCTTGAAACAACAGTAATGGAGAAACTGAATGGAATAAGGAAACCAATGATCAGGTAGCTTCTCTTGAACATTGGGATCAGCATTATGAATATTTCTAAGAGTTAGAAATAGGAATATTGTAAAGGGATATAGATATTTGAAGAAAATGTTATTCCTATACATTGATCATTAAACTGAAATTCCTCTCTTTTTCATAAAATAATCTAACACTGCTCTTATAGCTTCTTTAAAAACATCTTCAACGTGCTTCCCTACCTTCGCGGACGTCTCTAAATAAGGGATATCAATATCATACTTGCGGGATAAGGTTTCAGCGAATTTTAATGCCTCCTCAGTTTTAACATGATCAATATCCTGACTCTCAACAAGATCTATCTTGTTCCCAACTAGCACAATCGGTAGTTTCTCATTCATATTTCTCCAGAACTCATTAATCCAGTTCTCAATGTTATCGAATGAACCTCTATCGGTGACATCGAAAACAACTATCGCAGCTTTTGCGCCCCGGTAATAAACGCTCCTAACCTCATTAAATCTTGGTTGTCCAGCGAGATCCCATACAACAAGTTGCACTGGCAAGTTCTTAACCTTCTCATCGCTATAAGTTATTTTCTTCGAATAGAAATTCGCCCCTATCGTCTTCAAATACTTTGGGTTAAATCCATAACCAAGATACCTTCGAATCAAAGAGGTCTTCCCGACCCCTCCATCACCAATGATAACTATTTTAACGCGCAGTATCATGCTTTAAAACCCACTTTAGATCAAATCGCTCGAAAAATAATGAATCTATTAGTATATCTTTCAAAAAAAGGATTTAAAAATAAAACAAAATTACATTATCTCTATTTTAATAAATATGTTAAATAATCATTTTAAAAAACGAAAGGAGATGGGTGCATAGCTTCCTAGGACGCTATATCTACTTCTTAGTACTTTTTACCGATATAGAAATACCATTTAGCCTCTTTACCGCAGATCACACAAGCCCCTTCAGCTTTCTCCTCTGGATCATGCCCTAATCCTTCTAGCTCTGTTGCTTCCTCTATCTTTTGTCCACACTCATCCCTTCCACACCATGGCACCTTTATTATTCCTTGCTTCTCTCTATAGATCTCTTTTGCTTCTTCGACTGAGCTAGCTGTATGAATATTCTGGTTGAGCCATTCCCACGATTTCTTCTTTAGATTATCGAAAATCTCTTTAAATAGTTCATTTAATTTCGGTAGCAATTCCTCATCCTTAACAACCATTCTTTTCAAAGTATCTCTCCTAACAAGTGTTACCGTGTTATTTCTTACATCTCTAGGCCCTATCTCAACTCTAACTGGTACTCCTCTAAGCTCCCAGTAATAATATTTCTCGCCAGGAGTATTCTCTGTTTTATCTATTCTTGCTCTAATACCGTTTTGTTTCAATTTAAGGAGAATATCATCGCACTTCTTAAAGACGGCTTCTTCACTACCCTTATATGGTATTGGGATTATTATTACTTGTATTGGGGCTATATGGGCTGGGAAAATTATGCCTCTATCATCTCCGTGAACAGATATTAGTACACCAATCACTCTTTCTGAGACACCGTAGCATGTCTGATAGACATATTCGTATGATCCATCCCTTTTTTGATACTTGATGTCGAATGCTTTCGCGAATTTCTGACCCAAATTTATTACGGATCCTAACTCGATAGCTCTTTTATCCGGCATAATTTCGAAGAAATCAAAGTTATATTCCGCGCCAGCGAATGTATCCCACTTAGGTGTTTTCAGGATTAAGTACGATAATCCGAGGGAATCGAAGAATTTCTTATAGATCTCTATTGCTTCCTTGATCTGCTTGTTAGCGTCTTCCAAGGATTCGTGCGCGGTATGTGCTTCATTGAACATTATTATTTCTCTTACCCTTAGTATAGGCCTTGTATGCTCTGTCTCATATCTAAAAACGTTAACCGTTTGAAACAGCTTTATCGGTAAATCCTTATAACTCTGGATCCATAAGCTGAACATGTAGTACATGACTGTTTCACTCGTAGGTCTAAGCAGAAACTTTCGCATCAAGACTTTTCTAATTGTTCTCTCCACCACAAATGTCTCGCCACTAAATCCCTCTAAGAAATCTTTCTCTTTGGCGAAAACTTCCTCTGGAACAAGCATTGGGAAGTATGCTTCCTCGTGACCATACTCTTCAAGCAGGTTCTCTAGGATTCTCATAGATAGTTTTAGAGCTTTGTATCCATATGGCTTCCATACAAGCATTCCTTTTACTGGATACCTCTTATCGATAATATCTGCGGCTTCAACAACATAGTCATACCATTCCGAGAAATTACTATACTTTCTTAAACTCCCACTCTCCAACTTAGACTCTCCTTTATTACTTATTTTAGAAACTAGCAATATAGTTAAAATTGATTGAGCTAGAGCAAGAAGAGCTTTGCTAATCAGGAGGTTAGAAGCTTGCTGGAATCAACTCACCTCACCCTCAATATGCAATTATGCTAATTGATTATTTAAGAATATATCTTTCTTGAAACTCAGAATTCTATTTAATCTATCGCGTTAATCCGTCAATTATTAATGCATCTAGCGCTTTAAGACTCCTCCGCTTGAAGCAATGAACATAAAAACAGCGTGAATATTCAGGAGCATAATGCATTTTATGTTACGCAATTAAATTTTTCTATGATTTTATGTTGGTTTAAGATAAAAATAAAGTGACAATAGGGAAATCAAGTTATTCTAAGTCTGCATGGTGATGAGCTAATGGAAACTAAGAATAAGGTATCGTTAATTACTGGAGCTAGTAGGGGTATAGGGAGAGCAATAGCTATTCGTTTAGCAAGGGAGGGAAGTCATGTAGCTATTAATTATGTTAAGAATAAGGATAAGGCAGAGAAGGTAGCTAGGGAAGCTGAAGCACTTGGCGTTAAAGTTAGGATATATAGAGCTGACGTATCTGACTTCAAATCTGTACAAAGTATGGTAGAGCAAGTAATGACTGATTTCGGTAGAATTGATATACTTGTGAATAATGCTGGAATCATGCCTGAACACCACTCTATTCTAGATATACCAGTAGAGGAGTGGAGTAGAGTCATAAAAATCAACTTAACCGGATACTTTAACGTGACTAAAGCCGTTGTACCATACATGATCAAAAATAATTCTGGAAAAATAATAAATATCGCTTCTGTCGCTGGCAAAATGGGTGGGACTGTCGGACCTCATTACGCTGCATCTAAAGCAGGAATAATTGGAATGACATTCTCGCTAGCTCAGGAATTACTTAAATATAACATAACTGTTAACGCTATAGCTCCAGGACCAATAGAAACAGAGCTAATAACTAATCTGCCAGAAGAATTAAAGAACAGAATTAAGAAAAGAGTACCAATGGGTAGATTCGGGAAACCCGAAGAAGTAGCTGAAGCAGTTATCTTCCTAATTAAGTGCGATTACGTTACAGGGGAAGTTATTGATGTAAATGGTGGTTACTACATGGATTAGTTCCGTGAGGAGAGTGAAGTACTATGGCTAAAGCAATCATTATTGGTGGTGGTCCCGCAGGATTATCTGCAGCTTATTATGGAAGAGTTAATGATTATGAGGTAACGCTGGTTGAGGCTGTTAGCTCTGATGAGAATCCCACTAAGCCTTGCGGCGAAGCGATTCCAAGCTTCATATTTAAGTATTTGCCTAGAGATCTAGATAGAGACTTTATATTGAATCATATTAAGAGAGCTCATTTCTACTTCAATGGGAGTTTTGTACGTGAATTCAAGAATATGCCTTTAATAAATGGTTTCATAATTGATAAGAAACTATTCCTGCTTAAGCTAGCTGAGGCAGCCGAATCAATGGGCTCAAAGATAATTTGGAATAAGTTCATTAATCCTAGAAAAGCTAGTGAATTGATGCGTGATTACGATCTAGTTATTGATGCTACGGGGAGAGGATCACTGG
>JALWRR010000215.1 GCA_026993975.1 Promethearchaeati archaeon
ATCAAGCCTAGCAACAATCTCATTGAACTTACGGTCATGCTCGTCGAGACGAGCCACAATCTCGTTAAATTTACGGTCGTGCTCATCAAGACGAGCCAAGATCTCATTAAACTTGCGATCATGCTCGTTTGCTTGGCGCCTCAACTCTCTTATTTCTTTTAGGATTTCATTGAATTTTTCGTCATATTTTCTGAAGCGATCTAGTATCTCTAGTAGCCCTACCTTCGATGCTACGAAGTATCGGAATTCCTCGTCTTCCTCTAGTAGCTTAGAGATTTTTCTTTTTAACTCTGATAAACTCAAGGCGATCACTCATTAGATTAGGAGGCACTTTAGTTCATAAGATTGGGAGTCATGGGATTTAAATTTATTCTGAATGCTTTAACTAAGATGCAATATTATGCAGTTTAGAAGCAACTATTGAATAAAAATAACTACATGTTGAAAAAGAGGATCTAAATATTTTATATGCAATTACCTACAGAATTCTTAAAAATAGTAATACTGATTTTTAGAATGGTGTTACTTATGAGAAACAAAAAAGCAATTATTATGGGCTTATTTCTGAGCTTCATGCTAGTTTTTTCGGGTTTAAGTGTTAATGAAGCTATGGCGAGTGAGTCCAAACCAATCGTTGTTACGACGACTAGTGTTCTAGCTAGTATCGTGAGAGATCTCGCAAAAGATTATGTGGATGTACAATACATAGTGTCTCCATCAATGTGCCCAGGACATTATGATGTGAAACCTAGTGATATAGAGTTGATCCGTGATGCATCTCTAATCCTAGCTCATGGAATGGAGTGGAAGGGTTGGTTAAGGGAACTAGTAAATAGTGCTAATCAAACGGGTGATCTTCATGTACCGATATATAATGTCACTGGTCCATGGAACACGCCGTCTGCTTTATCAAGTCTATACAGTAGAGTAGCAAGCATTCTTGAGAATGAACTTAGTATAGATCTTGGAGATAGGTTAAATAAATGCCTCACAGCAATAAGTGAAGTGGATGAAGAATTACGCGGGATAGCTAATGAAAATAATTTCAATGGGACTCCAGTTGTATCGATGGCGTGGCAATCAGCATTCGTATCTTACTTAGGTTTTAAGATAGTAGCCTCTTATGGGCCTCCAGAGTTTCTCTCGCCAAGCGATATAGTTGAGATAGAGGAGAACGCTACTAAGTTCGGTGCAGTATTAGTGATTGATAATCTCCACAGTGGTGTGAGTGTGGGAGAGAAGATTGCTAATGATGTTGGGGCGGTTCATGTAGTGTTAATAAATTTCCCTGAGGTTGTTCCAGGGGTAAGTAATGTGACTGAAATGATGATTTATAATGCTCACCAACTAGCAGATGGGCTACATACTTATGGAGTAATGAGAGAGACTGTTCAGCTGAGACAGGAAGTGGAGACATGGCAATACGTATCATTGGGGTTAGTATTATTAGTGATTATAGAGGCGGTAATCATAGTTTTTGAGGCTAAGAAGCGTGAATAAGATGGAGGAAGTGAGAGTAAGAGATTATTTGACTCTTGAGGATGCTGGTGCTTTCCATGGTCACATGGGGCCATTCCTCGTGATTGGTTATGTTTTAGGAAGATATATTGTGGAGCGGTTGAAGCCGAGGGATGAATTTGATTTATTTATATCCGTTGCAATACCATTAAAGACCCCTTACTCATGTATACTAGATGGCATCCAGTGCTCAACTAAGTGTACGCTAGGTAAATGGAATATTAAATGGATTGAATCTAATGAATTTATTATAGAAGCTAGAAACAATAATACTGGAAGAAAATTAAGAATCTGGATAAACAAGAAATTAATTAAGGAGGCGGAGAATTGCGAAGACATAATCGGTCTAGTAAGGAAATTGCGGGAGAGTCCAGTAAGTTACTTCATGGAGAAGGAAGAAGCCTAGCTATATATGCAGAGAATGTATCTACAGCGTATCCTAGAAGTAACGATGTGGCATTAAGAAACATTAATGTTAATATCCCCCTAAACTCTATTTCTTTAATAACGGGTCCAAATGGTTCAGGAAAAACTACTTTTCTAGAACTAGTATTAGGGTTCTTGAAGCCATTAACTGGAAAACTATACGTTCTTGGATACGAGATGCCGAGAAACGCTAGCAAGGTACGGCTTCATGTAAGTTACTTACCACAAAACTTCATGCGCGATGAAAGAGAGACATATAGCGTCAAAGAAGTGATATTGATGGGTTTAGCATCGTACTATGCACCATTCCAGAAACCATCTAAAGAAGAATTAAGGATGGTTAAAGAGGTAACTAAGAGACTTGGGATTAGTGATCTGTTAGATTACCCGATGGGTATTCTTAGTGGAGGCCAGCAACAAAGAGTAATGCTGGCGAGGGCATTGATAAGGAAGCCAAAGCTCATTCTCCTTGATGAACCATTCTCAAGCATAGATAGGGACTCTAGGAAAGAAATTGTAGAATTATTAAGCAGGATTAGAGATGAATATAAGGCAACAATAGTGATAGTCACGCACATATTGAGCGATGTAATAAGCATAGCTGACCAAATAATAGAGCTTAGAGATGGAGAAGTGGTGAGAAGTAAATGGATTTCATAGCGCTAATAATTATTGAGACAATGATTGGTGCAGTGCTAGCAGGTTCTCTCTGCGGATCGCTAGGAGTATACCTAGATAGAATGAATCTTCTAACACTAGGATTTGTTATAGCTCACGCAGCACTAGCAGGAGCAGCGCTATCAATAATACTTAGAGTGAACACAGAGCTATTAGCTTTCGTAACAAGCTTGATAACTGTGAGCTTCATAGAGTTCATATGTGCAAGATTTAATGTTAAAAGAGACTTAATAGCGATGTCGCTTTTCGCTTTAACATCATCACTAGGTATGTTTGCAATATATTTCGCGCCAACTACAACGCTTACGGCGCAGACAGCATCACTTATCCTCTGGGGAAGCATCTTAGCCATGACTATAGGGAAAATAATCTTGCTAGCGCTAATTATGATCGTTCTAGTGATCTACATAACTGCATTCAAGACGCAAATAAATGCTATCCTCTTTGATAGAAAGCTAGCTGAAGCTGAGGGAGTAAAAGTAACCCTCCACGCAACAATATTCATTCTTATAACAACGTTAACTGTCTCTCTAATACTAAGATTAACGGGAAGCTTCCTAGTATTCTCACTAATATATAACTCAGCAATGGCGGCAAGCCAGATAAGTAGGAAGAGGCAGGCGTTAATTGGAGGCGCAATGGGGGCTTTATCAGGAATAACGGGAGTAATAATCAGTTTTCGCTTAGATACACCAATAGGGGCAACAATAGCACTAACATCAAGTATAATATTATTTATAACACTAGCGATAGCAGTGATAAGAGATATCAGAAATAAGAAAAAGATGCTTAAATTAAGAGAGGGAAGGAATATGTGACATAGACACTTAAAACCAGCACTCTTTCTTTAAGTTAAGAAATGATTTAAATTTATGGATGCTACAGATCAGAGAGAGTTTTTCTCTTGATTAGTAAGTAATTGTGAGATATTTCTGCGTTAAATTTTTCATGATGAGTACACTCTATATAACTGGGGGTTTCTTCCTGGTGATTAATATGAGTGATTTAAAAATACAAGATCCAGCTCCTGAATTCTGCCTACCAGATCAGAATGGTAATGAGGTTTGTTTGAAGGATTTTAGGGGGAAGTGGGTCATACTTTACTTCTACCCGAAGGATAATACTAAGGGTTGTACAATGGAAGCATTAGATTTCACTCGCATGCTTGATGAATTCCGTAAGCTTGGCGCGGTTGTTATTGGTGTTAGTCCAGATTCTATTGAGAGTCATCAAAAATTCATCAAGAAACATGGGTTGAAAGTCACGCTTCTAAGTGATCCGGAGCACAAGGTTCTTGAAGCTTATGGTGTGTGGCAATTGAAAAAGATGTATGGTAGAGAGTATTATGGAGTTGTTAGGAGTACATTTCTAATTGATCCGGATGGAAAGATTGCTTATATCTGGAGGAAAGTCAGAGTTAAGGGACACGCAGAGAAAGTGAAGAAAGTGCTGGAAGAGTTGAAAAGCAAATAAAAATAAAAAATTTAGAAATTTAGTCCTGTAATTTAACTCCAACCTTCTCTAATTTCTCTGCCACATCAGTTAGACCGAATTTCTCTAAAGTACTCTTCTTAGGTATACCTGATTTATCCCATCCTCTAGCATCATAATATAGGTCCAGTAACCTATCATAGATCTCCTTACTCAGCTTCATTCCAGCTAATGGTCCCTTCGAGAGCGGCACTTCGAACCATTTTCTTGGTGGGTAATCATATTCTCTTGACCAACCACCAAACTCTCTTACCCAGAATGATCTTATTAGTGTGTAGATCTTATCTGCTATGAAGAAGAAATTGTCTAGTGATTGCTCTAATCCAGTTATAGCATTGAACAACTTAACATAATAATCTAAACCAAGACCAAGCTCTATCCAAGGTAACCTACAGACAGTTAAGAACTCAAATAACCCTCCTCTAATTCTCTGGAACTCAATAACCTTCTCAACCTTAGTCATATCTACTTTCTCTCTACCATACTTAACCTCCCAGGAGATAACCCATGCATCCTTGTGATGAGCACCTATAGGTGATGTACCATAGGATAAAGCCATTGCTGGAGCTGCGTGACAATCATAGGCAGATACCTCTAACCCCTTCACATGTATAGCGTACTTTGGTGCCTCTCCACCAATTCTCTCAGCAGCCTTCTTTACTCCCTCCGCAAGTATCTTTCCGAACCCTTCTCTCTTAACTATCTTATCTATTAGCGTCAGAATTGTATCTATGTCTCCCCATTTCAACTCTAACCCATCAGTTTGCTTCGTCGATATTATACCTCTCTGATATAGATCTATAGCGAAAGCGATAACACTTCCTAATGATATCGTATCTGTACCTAGTTCATCAGCAAGCCTATTTAACTTAATTACCTCATCCATTGATCCAACTCCTATATTAGAACCAAGCATACCAACATTCTCGTAATCAAGTTCAGCCCAAGTTCTCTCGAATTTACCGAATCTAGCGACTGATAGATTTCCGCATGGCATCATACAGGAGAAACAGCCCTTCCTAAGCATCTTGTACTTATTAGCCATTGTTTCACCGCCAATATTCATGAAGTAATCAAAGACACCCTCTGTAAAGTTGTATGTAGGTAACACACTAGCTTCCTGGCTCCATTCAATAGTCATCATAGTACCCTGCTCAATCCACTTTCTGTATCCTGGATTACTCATTAATTGCCTTCTCGCTTCATATGATAGGGAGAATGCTTTATCTATATCAGCCATAGGTATGTCTTCCCAGCCATGAGCTACTACTGCTTTAAGTTTCTTTGATCCAAATACTGCCCCTATACCTGGTCTTCCTCCAGCTCTCCCATACTCTGTTATGACTACTGAGAATTTAACTAGGTTTTCTCCAGCTGGACCAATAATTACTGAACCAATATCATTCCCGTGATCTCTCCTTAGAGCAATTTCTGTTTCAAATGTTGATAAGCCCCATAAATGAGAAGCATCTTTTATCTCCACTCCATTTGGAGTAATCCATAAGTAAACTGGCTTCTTAGCCCTACCCTCAATGATTACAGCATCATAACCACTCATCTTTAACATGTGACCTAAATGCGAACCTATGTTTCCATCTCCGTAACCTCCTGTGAGAGGAGATTTAGCTGCAACAACCACTTTACCGCTACTGGGCACAATTGTTCCAGTTAAGGGTCCAGTAGCAATTATTAACTTATTATCGGGACCTAATGGATCTGTTCCTGGCTCTAGTTCATCCCAAAGTATCTTTATAGCCCATCCTCTACCCCCGATCCACTCGTATGCTAGATCTTTACTCAATTCCTGTTCCTTGATTTTCTCACTAGATAAATCAACCCTCAAAATCTTACCAACCCAACCTCCCTTAAAATTACTCATATTCAACACCTCCTAATCAACTATTCGAATAGCTCCCATTGGGCACCATCTCATGCATTGTGGTTCGCCGTCGCAGAGATCACAGAATACTGGATTAGGTAGAGCAGGATGACGATAAATTGCGTTGTAGGGGCAGACAGAAACACAGACGAAGTGGCTTTCACACTTATCTAGATCTATAGCTAAGTGCGGTATTTTTGCATCTGTCTTCCAGTATAAGGCTCCTGTTGGACATGACTTTATGCATGGTGCATCTGGTCCGCATTGTTGGCAAACATTATGAGTGTGCCAGATCTTTTCTGGAGTGAATACTGTGTTGATTTTTAGAGCTGTTTTTGACGGATTCTGTACATTATAGTGTACTTTGGCGCATACTTGTTCACATATCTTACACCCTGAACACCGAGTTGCGTCAACCCATATATGTTTCATATAGGCACCAGATTAATATTTTGTAGAATATGGTATTCCTTATGATTCTAACTTATGTGCTTTTTAAAAAATTCGTATTAAGCTTTCTTTTCATTATTCCATAATTCTTTCCTTCTAGCTTCAAGCAACTCTATTGGTTTTCCCGCGAATTCAGCCGCTGTTATAACTTTCTTTCTCAATTCCTCGCGCAAGTAATTATCTCTGATCCGCATCCAGTTTAGATCTCTTAGGAAGTGGTGATCTATTATTAGCAATTCAAGTGATTCTAGACTAAGGATTCTGAGAATGTTTCTGAATGATGCATCTATATATCCCTTAGCTTCATTCTCGTTATGATAAATATATGTTATTGGTCCATCTAGGTAAACTATGTTTGGTTTATTATCCAGAATGAAACTTAATTGATCGTCATTAATTGGTCCCTGTATATCACTCGTGAATAAAAACTTCTTCTCTCCATCATCTATAAGTACTTCTATGACGTATCCTAACGTACTGTCTTTACCGTGAAAAACTGGCTTCGAGAAAAGTATTCTGGTGTTCCCAGCAAAGAAATCTTTGTTATCCGCGTAGATTACTTCTTCCGCATACTTATTGATTTTTCTTAAAAAATCTTTAGCTCGCTCCCTCTGACTCCTATTAATCTTCTCTAATGGATTTTTAATGAGTAATGATTTCCCTGAGTACGCTTCTAGGTCCCTGAATGGATTGAAGTGATCGTAATGATAATGCGTGATTATTATTATCTCTGATCTATTCATTTTCTCCAGGATCATTCTCCAGTGCTCCTCTTTCCTCTTTTCTTCCAATGGATGCGGTGGCAAGCCATACCTCTTCTTAGCTAAGTTCACTCCTGGATCAATAATTATCTTAGTGTCCTTTGTCTCTATGTACGTAGCCATACTCCTAGTTCCAAGACTCTCTGAAGCTATAGTATATATCTTCATGTTATGCACTCTTTACAACTTCCCTAATATATCTTGTTATTAATCATTGTTAAAGCATCATTAAAATAATAATACTTAAGCGGGCTAGAAAATGCACGAAAAAAAGCTGTTTGCTAGGGGTTCCTATATAATCCTGTGCAACTTAGCAGGGAAAATTAAAGCGAAGATTGGTTCCTTAGGTATACATGAGCTAGAAGCTGGTGATTATATATACGTGGGATCAGCCCTTGGTCCCGGAGGAATTTATTCTCGAATCTGCAGGCATATCAAGAAGAAAAAGAAGATTTGGTGGCATATAGATTACCTAACTGTGCTCCCAGAATGCACTATTAAACTCGCTATAATAATTCCTTCTAGCGAGAGATTCGAATGCATTATTTCTAGTAAGCTCTATGAAGAGGGTTTTAAAGCACCAATACATAAGTTTGGTTCAATGGACTGTAAGTGTTACTCACATTTCTTCCATATCAGTTCTCTTAGCAATCTAGTTGATTTATTATCAAGCTTAGGGATAGAGTTCTATATTATTAATAGAAATGAGTTAGACTCTATCTGCTCCAGAAAGATCCTTTAGCATCTCATTTATCTCAAAAATATCATCCACGTCAATCTGGCATCTAATTATCCTTTCTAGCTTCTCTACATTAATTATGATTAGTATGTATTTGTCCATGAATACAAGACCCTTTAATCCCTCCTGCTCCACTATCAAGTACTTATCGGTCTCTCTTAACTTGCTGTGAAACAATTCCAATAATGCATCTAGCTCAGTAATTCTCTCATCTATCTGATCTAGCTGCATAGTTAAGTCCTCTATCGCCCCTCGAATCAATATTCCTAATTCGCTTTCAATTCCTCGCAATCTCTCTAGATAAATTATTTCTTCCTCCAGCTTATCAGCTTCCTTCCATAATGATTTCTTTATATCCGAGATTATTTCATCGATCTTTTCCCTATTTTTAACATCGCTTCGATCTAGGTATAACTCAGCAAATGTCTCTACCAGATCGCATGGCCTCTGCATTTTAAAAGCTTTAATGCATTTCTCTCTTCTGATATCATACATGAATACTATGCAGTCAATTCCTCTTAGATCTGGGCTAAAGAACTTTAAGCATTCTTTTAACTGCTTTAAAGATAAAACATAACCACGAGTTAACTCTATTTTTATCTTGGATAAAAGGGAGTTTAATGCCTCAATAACTACTATGGCTCTTTCTGGATCAAATTTATGGAAATCTATTTGACAAAACTTAATTATGTCTCCGAGAATAAATTCATTAGGGCTACTCATAGAACTCAACAATCATCAAAACATTTACTTACAGGCCTTATGCCTCCATATATTATTTAATAATTGTATATTCTTAGAATAAAAAATATAACAAAAATATAATTTTGAATATATGAAATATATATCAAGATATATCAATGTGATATCATTGAGGGAAGTGGCAGTTATTGGCGGTGGTTTCGTAGGATCATTTACCTCGTGGCAATTGGCTAGGAAGGGAATAAACGTAACACTATTTGAGGAACATGATGAAATTGGTTATCCACCTCACTGCACTGGGTTAGTAAGTATTTCTGGTTTGCAGCGATTAGGGATTTATGATCTGCTTAAAAGGCAGGGTGCTATTCTTAATAAGATTAGATCAGCTACTTTTATGACTAGTAGTGGACGAAGATTTATTGCTGAGTTACCTGAACCGATCGCGGTTATTGTGGATAGACCAGCTCTTGACAGAATTATTGCTAGTAAAGCTATTGATAATGGTGTTGAGGTAAATCTACGTACTAGAGTAACGCATGTCTCTCCAAGCGGAGAGCTTAGAGCTTTATCAGGGGATAATGGTCTAGTAAAGAGGAGGTATAAAGTAATTGTTGATGCTGAGGGGCCAGCTAGATTATTGATAAGGGGGCTTCCAGGAGTAAACATGAAGGGATTATTACCCGCTTTTCAACAAGATATTCGGGGAGAAAGTAATCGTTTTCTAGATACATCCAGTGTCCTTGTTTACTTTAATCTTCCAGACTTCTTTTCATGGATTGTCCCGATAGATAATAGTGGGAGGAAATGGAGAATAGGGCTTGCTTCAAGACAATATTCTAGTAAATTATTAGCGGTGGCTAAATCACTAACGCGAACATTTTTTAAAAATATTAGCACGATACGTCGATTCGGCGGAATAGTTGTTAGTGGTGGTCCCATTAAGAAATTCGTATGGGGTAAAATAGCTGCTGTTGGTGACGCAGCGGGTCAAGTTAAGCCAACTACTGGGGGCGGAGTTACTTTTGGGGGCTTAAGCGCATTAATTTTATCTAGGGTTATTCAGCTACATTTGGATTTCGAGGCACCATTACAGTATTATGAATCTATTTGGAGAAAACTCTTTAGAACGAATTTTCAAGCCATGTTGCTTATTAGAAGGATATATAACATGCTTACCCATGCAGGTATAGATGCACTCGCTCGATTTATCCCCCGCAATATTTTAAATAATTTTAAAACTGATTTTGATTTCCAGCTTGAAGGCATCTTAAGCAAGTTGAGATAGTTGCATCACTTCATTATAA
>JALWRR010000216.1 GCA_026993975.1 Promethearchaeati archaeon
TTTTAAAGGAGCATGAAAAGATTATAGGTGTTGTGATAGTTGATAATGTTTCAGATGTCATTAAAAATGCGTTAAAGAAATTCACTGTGAAATTCTGGAATAATTATAGTGAAGATTTAAAAGTTCCAGGAGCCGTATCAACCCCTAAGAATGCAGATGAATTATTCATCAGAGAATTTAGCTTACTGATCCCATAAATAAAAAATTATGCCAAGTATCTAGCTCCTGCAATAGCTACTTGACCTAGGGCTATTCCACCATCTCCAGCAGGTACTCTGTTTGGTAACAATAACCTTAGATCATCACCCACTATAGCTTCTTTTATTCCCCTCACTATATAGGTATTCACTGCTGCGCCTCCAGAAACAATTATATACTCGAGACCCTTCTTCTCTGCGTAATCTCTAGCAATCATACCTAAAGCTCTACCAAGCGATATTTGAGCAGTATACGCTAGATCCCTCCTTCTCTTATCGAGATGATTTATTATCTTCACTAACAACTCGCTCGTGCATACTATATCTTTGCCGTTAATTTTTTTAATCGGGATATCTAGAAGATCATTTATCAATTTACCACCTCTCGCTGCAGCCTCTAATCTTATTGCTGGTTCACCCTCATAAGTTCTCTCACAACAAATTCCTAGCAAACAAGAAATCGAATCTAACACTCGTCCCATACTAGATGTTTTCTTAGCTTTCTCTAATTGTCTTAACACTAATTTTGGGTATTTTCTAGTCCGCTCATCCCCTATCTTAAATTTATTGATAAGATCAATAATAGATTCAATATCCATCTTCTTTGAGAGAATAGATATGAGCATTCTAAGCGGATAGATTACGGATAGATCTCCACCAGGCATCCCATGATACTCTAAGTGCCCTACTCTCTCATACTTCTCATATGTTACAGTAAAGATCTCACCACCCCATATATTTCCATCATCACCATAGCCTAATCCATCTATAGCTATTCCTATTACTTCTGAGTCAATACCTAGTTTTTTCTCGGCCATAACGGATGCCACGTGCGCTACATGATGCTGTATTTTCAATAATTCATTCCTGTATTCCGCTTTCCATCTGTTCGCTAGAATTACAGATGAATAGTTTGGATGCTTATCTGAAACTAGAATAGCCTCGTTTAAGTCTATATTATAAGTCTTTATGAAGAATCTTAACGCTTTTTTAAGATAATCCAGATTCTCTATCTCGTCTGTATCCCCGATATACTGGGTTAATACTACTTTATCATCGAAACCAATGGCTCCAACGTTCTGTAATTCGGCGCCGAAAGCAATTATTGGTCTCTCTAATTTAAATGGCAAATGAATCCATGCTGGAGCATATCCGCGGCTTCTTCTAAGGAATGTAACTTCACCATCAGTAAATCTCAATACGCTATCATCTACTCTATTCACGATCCTCCTGTTATGAAACACGAAAAAATCCACGATATCGCTTAATCTAGCTTTAGCGCATTTAATGTCTGTACACATTGGTTTTCCTTTCATGTTTCCGCTAGTCATTATTAAGAATTTATCCTTAGTCTCCATTAGTAATAAGTAGTGAATACCTGTATAAGGAAGCATTATTCCCTGTTTATCCAGCCCCGGTGCAACAAATCTAGATACAGGGGAATCTTCCTTCTCATCTAGAAGCAAAATAGGTTTCTCCGGGGAACTAAGCAAATCTATCGCTTCTTTACTCAACTTAACTATCTTGCTAGCTGTCTCTATATCTAGCGCCATTAAAGCGAAAGGCTTATTTTTCCTCCTCTTTCTTCTCCTAAGTTCCAGCACGATATCATCATCCGTAGCTAAACTAGCTATATGAAATCCACCTAATCCCTTTATAGCTAGAATATATCCCTCGTTTATCAGCTTAGCTGCTTCACTGAGGGGATCCTTGGCATCTATTTTCTCCCCATCTATTGTCTCTAACCATATCTTAGGCCCACAGATAGGGCAGCTGATACCTTGAATATGGAACCTTCTTATATTATCTGGATCATTATATTCAGCTTTACAGTACTCGCATAATGGGAAATCTCTCATAGATGTATTCTCACGATCATAAGGAAGTTTCTCGATAATTGAGAATCTTGGACCGCACCAAGCACAGGAATTAAATGGATATCTATAGTGCCGCGAATTAGGATTCAGAATCTCTGAGATACAGTGCTCGCAGATACCGAAATCTGGTGGAATCATTGAGTATAATTTCGCTCCTCTCCCACTACTCCTTATTTCAAATGTTTTAAATCCAGTAAATACGCTATGTTTTACCCGTATTTCCTCTATCCTAGCTGGAGGAGGCTTCTCTCTCGGTATATCCTTTAGGAACCGATCAATGTTCTCTCTGGTGCCCTCAATATGAACCTCTACCTCTGACCCACCTAAGTTCCTAACGTATCCCTTTAATCCATATTTCCTAGCTAGCCTATATATAAAAGGTCTGAATCCTACTCCTTGTACGATTCCAGAGATATAAACTTTAACAGCAACGCCCTTCAAGTATTCACACCGAGAGATAAGAAGAATTTGTTACCCTTATTAAATCTTTTTAAGAGAGAGTTAAAAACATATGATCTGAGAGCTTCATTCGATCCCTCTATAAACTCAAAAGCCTTTACATCGCGGTATAATCGCTCAATCCGCGTTCCCTTTAAGTAACCATGAGAAGCATATATGGTCATTGCTAAATCAGTAATTCTCTTAGCTAATGTTGTTGTTTTTATTTTAATAATTGATGAATAATACGGGAGCATTAATTTATCCAAGCTATCCCAATTACTACTCAGGGATAATAAGTAAGCTCCGCAAATCTCTGCATCAGCAATATATTCACCTACTTCCTGCTTAATATTATCAAATTCAACAAGCTTCTTCCCTAGAACAGTTCTCCTAACACTCCATTTTAATAATTCTTCTAAGGCTGCATACGCTATGCCTAGAGCTGTTGAAGAAGTAAATAATCTACCAAGTGCAAGGATATAGAACATGTCTTTAAGAACATTCTTACCTCTATCTAGTATCTGCTCTTCCCTAATCTCAACATCTTTCAGAATGATACGCGATAAGCCAGCTCCCCTCATTCCCATTAAATCAAGAACAGACTCTATCTCGACGCCATCATCTATATGAAGTAAGCATGATACAAACTCATTTTCGCTTGTTTTACATAGCACTAAGAACCATTTAGCATAAGCTCCATTAGTCACCATGCTCTTTATTCCATTAATTACAATTCTACCGTTCTTTCTAGTGACTCTAGTCTCTAAATTTTTGATATCTGTTCCAGCGCTCGGCTCAGTTATTGCTAGCGCTGAGATGTCATTATCTTTCACTATCGCTTTATAAATGTTTGGGGATACTTTTCTCAGGTACTCTAAGACTTGAGTATGCGTGAAAATAGATAAAGATAATGCTGGTAATCTTTTACCAATCTCATATAGGAGGATGTTAAATGATGTCAAGCCTAATCCTATCCCACCAAGATCTTTTTTAACTAGAGCTTTAAAGAGTATATGATTCTCTAACTCAATCATTAATTCTTGAGGATACTTATTTTGAATATCCACAACTCCCGAGAACTGCTCTATTGATTCCAGCGCTTTATCTAGTAGATTAATTAACTCGCTTGTATACGCGTTTTTAAGCAATGAATCATACAAATTAATCACTCCTGTTTAATATTAGATGATTTTAAAAATAAAAGCTCTATTGAGTAATATAATTCTTTTGAAGCGATGAAGCACGGGGAGTTATAGTGAAGAAAATGGGTATCAGAAATTCTGGCTTACTTGTGCATTCAGCTTTAATTATAGATACGATCTATAGAATAAGTAAGGTATTATCTGGATCAAATTGGATGATCACGGGGAACATAGCGAATCAATTATGGATCTATTTACTTGCGGGAAACTGTGTTTATTGTCGTCCTACAGATAACATAGACGTCGTCGGGATTAATATAATAAAAAACATCGAGAAGAGTTTCGGTGTGATAGCTGAGGGATTTGAAGATGACTTAGTTCGGAGAATATCATTCCTTGTTAATCATTCACCTAGACTAAAAATAAATGTTGAATCATATTTATCACCACAATTCATAGATGAGTTAGACCGCAGACAAATAATACCATTCCAGAAACAAGAAATTCCAGTAATTAGTCTAGAAGATTTAATTGTCGCCAAGCTTGCGCTAGGAAGAAAAATAGATTTCATTGATATTACATCTTTACTAAGAGCTTACAAGAGGTATTTAAGAGCGGGAATAATTAAGAACGAGAACTATATCTATGTAATTCACTTCTCTAAAATAATGGATCTAGCTCACAGATTATATTCAGAAGCTGCCGAGGATATATTCGATTCAATAGAGAGGATCACTAGCAGTAACATAAGTGAACTAGCTAGAAGTGAGAACAATGCACGTCAATTAATTCGCTTAATTGACCTATAAAAACACCATCAACTTAACTTATCTCTATTCTTATATACCCAACAATTCCGTTTCTAGATAATTCATGTATTATTAATCCTAGCGCATTATAGTATTCGGAAGCTTTTACTCGAGCGCCAGCTGCTTTTACGTGCCCCCCACCACCTAACTTCTCAGCTAATTCTCTGCCATTAAAAGTAGATTTCTTTGAGACCCTAATCGATATTCTCGCTGTATCGTCATTAGCGTTTTTTGATAGAGAGGGGCATATTGGATCGTTATCACGCATTCTATTGATTACAACAATTACTTCTCCGCCCTTATTTATAAATAGCCATTGTAGATCAGATATCGCTAATCTTGGAAAACCTTTAATTAAGTCAACTATCAGATTCTTAACCTTCCTCTTTAAAACATCCTTTACTATTTTTTTACTAATCTCCCTTCCTTTCTCAAGGAAGTCGCTAATGCGTTTCCACTCGTTTTTAAGCCACTCATCATCTAGAAATTCTTCTCCTTTCTCTACAAGTATCCAAGCTATCTTATGTAGAATATCTGGTTCCTTTGAATGACACTTTATGATCTTATCTAGTATATATGTCTTTTTGCTGTATCCACCAGTATCCGCTATATTTGCGAGATCTACTAGTTTTCTAGCTCTCGGATTATTCTCCAAGTTTAGGTATTTTATTAGAAGAGAAGCGGCAGAGGGCGCGGCAGGATCTATTAGATCCTTATCAGTCATTAGATTATTCTTTGTAACTCTCTCGTAGTTAGATATATGGTGATCTACATTAGCTTTAGCTAGAGGCAATTTCGGTAAATCAACTATCAAATCATACTCAATTCCCATAGCACTGTTCAGGTCTTTGAGAGTTAGATAATCTATCTTAGCATTAGGATACTTTATTAATATTAATGCTGCTGAAACAATGCCATCTACGTCAGATGCATGTGTAGCTACTCTCACATGTGTCACCATTCCTATGCATTGGCTCATTCAGGCAGGATTTATAAAATTATTAATTACACTAATAAATCTTTGTACAATTAATGGGAAAACTAATTAAGCTTGGTTAATTTCTCTAACTCTGCTAATGTTTCTGAAATCTTTTTCTATTTCAATTATTGTTTTAAAAATCGGTTTATATTTTAGCTCTTGCTGATGAGATATCACTATAATTTGATCAAATTCCCTATTATTCTTTAGATTCCGTAGAGCCTCAGCCACTGTCAATCTTAATTCTTCGTCGAGAGGACCAAACCCTTCATCAATAATCAGGAACCGTGGTCTTTTATCCTGAGCATAGACTTGCGCTAATAATTTCCCGATAGCCAGTCTAATCGCAAAGCCTATTAACGTCTGTTCACCGCCACTAAATGTCTCTATCTTTCTCTCGAACCCACTTGAATATGATTTTAGTTCTATACTCTGCTGACTCCCACGAGTCTTCTTGAAATGGAATCTTATTTCGATATCTTGGTGGAATACTCGTGATAAATAATCGTTCGCGTATCGCTCTATTATCCTAAGATACTCGTCTAATAATCGAGTAGGTAGTGCTCCCGTTGCAAATATCTGTGATTCGAGTATTGTGTAAGCGTTTAGATCAATCTCTAATTTCTCTTTTTCTTTAAGTAGATCTCTTAGATTTCTCTCTTTTCTCTTGATTTCTTCAAGTTTATCTAGTTTATCCTTTAATTTTTGTTCGTTTTCGCTAATCTCTCTAATTAACTTCTCTTTCTTAGCTCTTAGCTTATTTAGTTTTGATTCTGCTAGATTCAAATCGGATTTCAATTTTTGATATCTTTGAACTAATTTATCTTTACCTAAAAGCTCTTCCTCATATGCACGGAGATCACTACTAATCTTAATCAACTTCTTTTTTAGATCGTCATACTTAATGAACTCACTATAGATATCCCGTAACTCAGTAATAATCTTCTCTAATTGATTAATATTATCAACACGCATAGCGTTCATGATCGCATTCAGTTCGTTCTCTTGATTCTTTATTTTCTCTATGATTTCGTTACGATTCTCTCTTAATTGCTTGTATTCAGAATCTAAATCCTCTTCACCTAATTTACGCTGAATAATATTTATCTTAGTTTCTATTTCCTTCAACTTATCATTAAACTTTTTAAGCTCCTCAGCTTCTCTTTCTAGTTCCTGTTTGATTACAATGTTTTTATTGATCTCAGTATCTATCTTCTCTAGCTCTTTTAATAGCTCTAGCCTCCTTTTTTCTTTAGTTTCTTTAGTTAACTTGGCACCGCATACTGGGCAAAAAGCTTCAGCTGATTCTAATGCACCTAAGTGCTTCTGAATCTCACTCTTCTTAGCTTGCAGTACGCTAATCAATTTGTCGATATCCCGTAATTCTTTATTCTTCTTCTCTAATAAATCTGCTTTCTTCACATAGAACTCTTTTTCTCTCTTTAATTGTTCTAGTTCATCTCTTTCACACAACTTGTCTTCTACTATACTTATATCTCTCTCTACTCGCTCTAGCTCTAATCTAAGTAAGTTATAGCTATGGATTCTATCCATAATTCTGTTTATGTTCAAGAGGATCTCTTCACCATACATCTTTAATGCTTGTTCCACATTCCGTATCTGCTCTTGAATGTGCTTGCTTTCGCTTAAAGCTTTACGATAATGCTTCTCAAGCTCTTCTAGCCTTCCTAGCTCTGCACGTAAGTTCTCTAATTCTCGGTTTTTGGAATTAATACTTGATTGAATTTCTTTAATATCATTTTCTACGCTTTCTAATGATTTTTTCAGTCTGGGTAATTCTACATTACGGATCCGATCGATTTCTTCCATGATCTTGTTTTTCTTGCTTATATCTTCTTTGATCATGTTAATTTTTTCCTGCATTATTCTCAATTTATTCTCGATTAGTTTTCTTTTTTCTTTTGATGCTTCCCTAAGTGCTTCGAGATTTATTTTCAATACATCTACTAACATATTTCTCCTTTCGCTTGGAGATGCTCTGAGGAACTTGTATACATCACCTTGTCTAACCATCGCCGAATTAACTAGTATATCGAAGGTTAATCCAGTTAATTCTTTTATCTTGGTATCTACGGCCCTAATACTAGTGGTGATAAGTCTAGGAACTCCATTAGTAACCTCTACTAACTTAGCTTGAGACCCTGACCCCTCGCTAAAAACTCGCTCCACTCTATACGTTTTCCCGCCTATTTCAAATTCTAGAAATATTTTACCTATTTTTTTACCTCTCATGACAAGTATCTTACCATATTCTCTCTCCTTTCTTCCATAAGCACTACCAAATAAGGCTGCTGTTATTGCATCAATGAATAATGTTGTTTTTCCAGCTCCAGTCTTGCCAGTGACGAAAACTGGGTAGTCTAGATCCTCAAAATCTATTTCTTGATTAAGGTAAGTAGCTATGTTCTCTATTCTCAATCTCTTTAGTTTCAATATAACCCGACCTCATCCATCAATGAGATAGCCAGTTCCATAACCCTCTTCTTTAAAACTGGCTCCTTTATGTTCATCGAGGCGATATATTCGAGTATGATGTCTCTCAATGATTTTATTTTAACGGATTCAAGTGAATTAACTCTCACCGGCTTCGGATACTCTTTGTGAATCATGAATCCCAGTATTTTCCTATTGTTTAGTAAGTAACTGCGTATATCATCGATGTATCTCTCGAGAACTCTCCATGTTGCTTCATCAATTTTCATAAATATTCTAAGTAGGGATCCTGGAGGGATTCTCATTGATTCAAGGAGTTTTATTATGAGATCTCTTGGTTTCTTGTTGTTAATGAGATCTATCTTATTCGTAACTATCATGTCCCTGCACTTTAACTGTATTCTCTCTACCATTATATCGTTGGATAACTCAATATAGAGAAAGCTCTTTTCCTCGTCTCGCTCCGAGAAATCTATTCTCTCTATAGAGCCAGCATAGTACACGTTTTCCTTTATTTTTTGCGGTGTATGCACATGCCCCAAAGCGACATAATCAAACTCTCTATAGAGAATATCATCTAAACTCAGCGCGGGATCATTTAAGTATATTCCGTGAATATCCTTTATTTTGGCTCCAGATAGAGTTAAATGCCCCACCAGAATCTTAAAGTCCACGTCATCTGGCGTATTATCTTTTAGCTTATTGAGAAGCCTTCTATAGAAATTACTGTAAGTGATGCCTAATCCCTTAATCACTCTTGGATCTATGTATGGTACTGGTATTATCGCGACCTTCTTACCATTAAGATTAATTACGAGGGGTTTATCTGGAATACTTTGTATGAAGTAGAAATTAGGTAATTTAGCTTTCATTAAAGCTAGCAGGGGATTAGTTGCTCCAGCAATTTTTGGCTTATCATGATTACCAGCGATGATGACTGTTTTTATTCCATTATTTACCACTCTACCAATCTGCTCTGAAATATATATTAGGTCTCTATTTGCTGGATCAGATCTATGAAAAACATCACCGCTAATCACTAACAAATCGACTTTTCTTGAGATAGCTTCATCAAACACTTTCTTAACATTTCTGTAGAAATCTTCTCTTCTCGCGTCCTCCACGTTGTTACCGATAAAATTCCTGAATGATACTCCTAAATGAAAGTCTGATGCATGAATTATCTTGAGATTCGTCATGGCTTATCCCATGGATTATTAGAGCAAGCCCTCCTCCCTCAATGCTTCTACTTCCCTATCTATGCTAGATATAATCTCATTGACTTTGTTCTTAAAAAATGAAACTGTTTTGGAATAATCTCTTATTTTAATCACAACTGGAAATTTAACGGCTTGACCATAAATAAATACTTCTCTGGTTCTAAGTAATGGAATTATTTTACTAAATAATTCTGCTCGTGGAGCACCGATTAGAGCTGTAGCTATATCCCTCTTATCTGTTAAAGATAGAACAAAATTCGTCCATAACATGCTGACCACATCTGAATCCAATTCGCTTGGTCTCTGATCAATTACACATAAGATAACTCCCTTCTTCCGCATTTCCCTAGCAATTACGCCAAAAGGTGAGATTCTATAGGTTTCTTTTCCAAGGAAATTATGAGCCTCCTCTAGGAAAATAACGATCTTTGTTTCCAGCTCCTTCCCCTCTAGAGTCCTCCCCACTATTTTTTCTCTGATTTTTCTCGCAATCAAATTCGCTATCAGCATGTATAATGGCATCTCTTTCTCGAACTTACCCAAACTAATTATTATATGATTGCCCTCAGAACTCATTAAATTATTAACAATATCCTCTATTACGTCTTTACCGAAAGTTACTGGGTAGTCTAATAACCTAGCTAATTTAGCTACTTGCGATTTATATGCGTGTTCTGCTCCAGTACCATGTTTCGCTCTAATCCTTTTATATATTCTTTCAAAAAGTGTATTGGAATCAGTGATTCCTTGTTCTGCTAACACGTTTAAGATTTTTTCTCCCTCTAAGCTCTCTGATAGAAGTTTGAAAGTCTTCTCAAACGGTATAATACCAATGATCCAGTAAGCTCTATTACCTATCACTTCGCTTATCGTTGCCTTAAATTCTCGTAAGTATTGAATAAATGTGCTGGATACGCCGAATATCGGGGCGATTAGCTCGATATCGCCTACTGTTAATTTCGTTAGATCTATCTTGAGTAAATCTAAGCCCCGCTTCCCCGAGAGCTCTTTATCTGGAGTATATCTCTTCACCCAATTCCTGAATACTTTTCCGACTCCATCCTCGATAGGGTTGCCTAGATTATCCTTTAACTCGAGAGAGTATTCACTATGCATATCAAATATCAATAGTTTTATTCTTTGATCCTCTTTATTTAATAAGTCATAGAGGATCATGTAACCCGCTATAATGTTACCTAAAAACGTTTTTCCAGAACCAGATTTCCCAAATATCCCAAAACTCAGATTTATAAGATTCTTTATGCTTATTGGTATTTCAAGCTTCGAGACCCCAGAGGTCTTTGGAACCCCTATATTCCAGGTATCTCTCTTATTCTCTGCACCAAAAAAGAACTTCACTTCATTTTCACTCAGTTCGCGAACAATTGAAGAGAAATTCGGCATCGTATCGGATATATAGGCACTCTCACCATCTGTCTGAGCTAGCAGTGCTGCCTCGAGCCATTGGGCCCATAACACCCCGCTTACTTCTCTAGCTAGAAGATTTTTTATTTCTGGTGATATATCTCTGCTGCTGATAAACTGGGTTATTGATTGACTCGCTGTTAAACCAGAATTAGTTATGAGGCCTAGATATAGATATTTCTTGCCTTCTATGATTATTAATGATCCTACCGGGTAATCCTCAATAACTGTTTCTGGATAAAGTAATATCCTCACTCCCTCATCAATACTACCACTGATTATCTTTCCAATTTTCATCAATTTTTCACCAACCTAGTACATCACTTAATTGTGTTAATACATCGCCGATTATTTCTATCCTATACTTCCTTACTGCTTTTACTATGGAATCAATTATTCTCTCCTTCTCGCTTGATCTCTTTAGGAAGAAATCTCTATACCTATACAGGAAATCTCTAAATACAAATATGTCTCCTCCACTATGAAAGAAGTATCCTAGGAAACTAAAATCCCAGTCTCCACTTGGTTTAAAAAACGCTTCTAATAAATCATTGTTCAGTAAGTAAACTAGATCATGGAGTCTTGGGGAGCTTGATCTATAGTGCTTTATTTCTCCTTTTTGATCAATATGACTCGTATATATTATTGATGAAACAAATAAATGATAGAGATCTAGAT
Source organism: Promethearchaeati archaeon (assembly GCA_026993975.1). Lineage (GTDB taxonomy): Archaea > Asgardarchaeota > Njordarchaeia > Njordarchaeales > Njordarchaeaceae > Njordarchaeum. The sequence goes on from JALWRR010000216.1 coordinate 11,223, forward strand.
CTGGATACGCTCGATTTATTTCATCCCTTGACATTCTCATAGGTGTAAATGTTGGGTATTTCGATGAGTGAGCTAGCTTAACGATGATTCCGATAGGCTTTATATTCACTGAGTTAATAACTAGTAATGAACCATAGCTAATTTCACTGAAGTATTCAGGGTAAATATAGATGTTTATTATTTCGGACTCTATTCCAGCTACTTCACCTATGGCTTTTTCAACATCGTTTAGATAAATTATCCAATCCCTCATGATACGGGTCGCCTCTTAGATAATTCCTTCCTGGACAAAACATATTCTATCCCAGGTTTCCCTAAATATTTAGCGATAAGATGCTCTATTATCTCCCTATCCTCCTTCTTTATAACAGCTAACTCATGGGCTCGCTCCATCGCTATGGGGAAGCCGTTTCCAAGAATTATTTGGGATATTATAGCTCCGTGGACTAGATTTATCATGGATTCAAATTCTCGTGGGAACTCAACTCTCACAATACTTCCATTAACCCTGATGTAGAAGGTTAATAATTCTGCGTTTTCTCCTGCTAATGGCCTTGAGTAAACCTTGAATAAAGTGGATCTAGCATATTTATTTTTGAGATACTTGCTGAAGAATGATGCATCAGTTATACCAAGTGAAGAATCTAGGTTTTTCCCCTTGTAGATGCTTATTCCCCTTAATAAGTCTCGGCTTCTAGTATAGAATACTGCTACTGGAACAATATCGTTATCTACACAAGCATTAATGTTACTTAATACCCGCTCCACCATCTCTTTCCTCTTATTAAATGCCCAAGATAATGTATAGGCACAATTAAATGACTCGTCAAAGAGAATAATTCTGTGTTTACCCCTCAACTTGTTAATTAACTCTCTAATAACCTCATTCTCATATTTCTTAATTAGGATCTGAAAATCAATACTATCGCCAATATCCATCGCCCCGAAAACCCTGATGATGTTTCCGTAATCTCCTGACTTATAGTTCTGAAACCAAGCCGCTGTGGTGATTATCCCTATATTAGCCATTAAATGCGGTCCAACAATATAAAAGCTTGAGTCAAATGAACCAATAGCGATATCATTACCCTCAAGAAACTCTCTCGCTTCCCTTGCATTACTTATTTTTGGCTTTAATGGATATTCCCTAGGAACCTCTATAGGTAGTATGAATGAGTCCTTGGTGAATTTTCTTATCTCTAAGTCTAATGGTAGTTCCTCATAGTAATGAAAGATCTCTGTGAACTTTTTTGAGTTATTCACGTTAAGCAAATAGTTCTGGAGAATCTCCTTTAATTTATCTCCTATCAACTTTATCTTATCGACTTGATAAGTTTTCATGAATTATATCTCAATTAAAACCATATAGAAAAAATTTGTGTTTTTTACTATTTATAAAACGTCTTGAGAAGCTCCAGTGCAAAATGCGCATCATCCTTGCTAGGGAACCTACTCTGTATTAATGATATCAATTTCTTCTCATCGATCTTCCCCTGTTTATACTGCTCATAATAATCCTTAGCAATATCTAGAGGCATTAAAATATCACTAATCCTAACAGCAAGACGCCTAATTGGGTCTCTAGACCTAGATACAAGAGTCTCCTCTATGATACGCTCTAAGTGATCCAGAGGCGGGCTAATAAGGTTTTTATCCTCTATAACGAAAATTAGTCTTTTTCCAGAATATTGCTTCCAGCTCTTAAGATACTCTTCTACAGTTATGATCTCGAAATTAGCTAGTTTTATATCTGATGTTGGGGAGATACGTAGATCAAAATTACTTTTAATATCCTCCAGTAATATGGAGAGCAATTCTTTATCATCATCATTTGGTACTACAATTACTATGTCTCCCCGTTCAACTATCAGAGATATTATAGCGTAAGCAACTCCTCTATTAGTTAACCTCTTGGTTAAGTCAATGAACTCTCTCAAAAGCACCTCACCCATATTGCTTAATTCTCTCTATTCTTCCATAAAATAAATAATATTATTAAATCTATCTCACGCCCAATGATTCACCAATCATTCTTCCTAGGAATCCTAGGACACCACCTATAACAGCAGCTAGGATACCTATTATAGGTAACATGATTACTCCAAATAACCAGGTTGCTGGGTACTCGAAATATAGGAACATTGATGAAGCCGTGATTGAGGCCGATAAGTAACCCATGGATACAATAGATATAAAGACTGTTAGGAAACCTGACCAGAACCATGTATTATCATCACTAAACACGCCAGCTATTATGGGTGGGAGAAATGAGGATAATATATCAAAATACGGTATTGGAGCAATGATCTGGATAAGAACAAGCACTATAAATGTCACTAATCCTAGCAGTAATCCAATTATTAATCCTGGCTTAATCATCATCAAAAACACCATGAACTATTAATTAAGAAATAGATTCACTGAATTCTATAAAATTGTTTGTTATAAGTTGAAATAAAATATTGAAAGAACTATTAAGTGCTTAATCATAGAGGTGACAGGCAACCCATCGACCTGGCTCAACCTCTTTAAGCTTTGGTTCCTCCCTTCTACATCTATCGAAAGCTTTTGGACATCTTGGCCAGAACCTGCATCCTCTCGGGATAAATATTGGCGAAGGTATCTCGCCTTTAAGAAGAATTCTCTCTTTCTTTGCTGTTGGGTCAGGGACTGGAACTGCTGATATTAGTGCTTGAGAATATGGATGCAGCGGGTCAGTTAAAACTTTTTCTGCTGGCCCAATCTCCATAATTTTACCTAGATACATAACTGCGATCCTATCGGTTAGATAACCAGCGGTGGATAAGTCATGAGTAATATAGAGTATGGTTAATCCTAATTCATCCCTCATTCTCAGCAATAAGTGTAATATACCAGCTCTCATTGATACGTCAATCATTGATACTGGCTCATCAGCCACAATGAATTCTGGCTCAACAATAATAGCTCTAGCTACTGCAACTCTCTGTCTCTGACCACCACTAAGTTGGTGCGGATACTTTACAATGAATTCTTCCACAGGAGTCAATCTTACCCTTTTAAGCGCTCTAACTACTCTCTCCATTCTCTCTTCTTCACTTAGATCGGGCTCTAGGAAGCGGAGTGGCTCCATTAATAGTTCTTTAACAGTCATTCTTGGATTCAGTGATCCGTATGGATCTTGATAAATTATTTGGAGTTTCTTTCTCCACGGCTTTAATTCCTTGGGCGATAATGTTGCTAGGTTAACGGGATTACCATTCTCCCTAAAAACTATGCTACCAGTATCTGGATCAAGTAATCTAATAAGCAGTTTTCCAGTTGTTGTTTTACCGCTACCGCTCTCCCCTACCAAACCGAATATCTCTCTTTTCTTAATGGTAAAGGAAATACCATCGACAGCTCTAACCCATAGCCTAGGTCTTCTCTTAATTACATCGGCGATAGATCTTTTAACGGGGAACCATTTCCTCAGATTCTTTACTTCTATTAATGTTTCATTTGAAGTCATCATATCCACCTTTAACCATGAGTGAAATTGAATATATCTATATTAAACAAAATAAAAAATTATAAAATCGATTACTCAATATCTTCTTTTTCCTCCAAATCTTTTAGTATTTGCTTAATTTTTCTCTCTTTTTCTCTCGTTTTAACTTGCTCTATAACTACCCTCGCCCCCATGACTTTCGCTATAACAACGAAGAGAGATAGGGTTGCTGAAAATATTAATATTACACCAAATATAGCTAGTTGTGGGATAGAATTATAAAAAAACCATGCTAAAAACACACCAACTATAAATATGATTATTGGTACAGCTAACCCAGCTTTTCTGTATGTTAGCTCTGCTTCCATCTCACTCATTAAAAAGCACCGTGAGCTACTCTATCATCGCATGTGATCCCATTCCAACTAATGGTCCAATAAACATTAACCATGCTGGTAACTCTGTCCACAATAAACCTGTAGCTTGTTTAATCAACTTAGTGTATTCAACCGCAAATACTCCCTTTATAACTGCGAAGAATAATCCCAGTATTATGAACCATAAGATTAGTACAATTATAGCGAATCTCTTAACCATTTTCATGTATATTGGAAGTAACTTAGCTCTTCTAGCTAATTCCTCAGGAGATAATGATAGGGATATAAATTCTTCCTCTCTCATCAATATGCCTGCTGGTAATCTCTGAGACGCAAATATTATAAGGAAGATTCCCATTATTGAGAGTACAAATAGGAATAATCCATTTGGTGTAGAGACTCCTAGCCAGTAGTACCATTTGCTTGTGGTTACTGCTCCAGCCCAGGGATACAGTGTTGTTAGAGCAATAAGCAGGAACATTGATAATCTGATTCTCCAAGTTATTCTCAGATTTAGCCCTCTCTTAAAGAAGAATTGATCTATTGAGTATATCATCCATATCATAGAGACTATGAATCCTAGTGTAGCCCCGATACCTATTGTGAAATGAGGATCTACAATCACTCTCCCGATATATAATGTCTCTAATGTATAACTGTATTTCAGAATTATTATCTTTAATTCCCCTATGTTCGATGCATTTAGCACCGGAATACTTAAGTAGTTATATAGTACTCCAACTAGCAACGTTGCGATAAATGCTATGATTGGACCAATTAAACTCATTATCTTCTCTTTTTTACCACTTCCTTCAAATAATCTTGCTAGTCCTGGTGGAAGTAGATTAGATTGATTAAGGAACACTAATATACCTAGGATTGCACCAATAACCACGAATATTCCTAGCCCAAAAACAGATGTGCTGAATACGCTCATGTAAACATCCTTTACAGCCTCTGTATTTCCCTGACTCACAATATAATATAACTTGTTAACGAAACTCCCGAAACCAAGACCATTAATCGTTACCCCATATTCCCCATAGTAAGCGTCAGTGGCTCTTGTTGGAATAATATTTAAGTATAAGTGGACCCAGGGTAGGAAAAGAAGCAGTAGCATTAGTACGCTGAAAATTAAGTACATGAGGCCTATTCGAGTAGTAACTATTCTACCGATTCTTATTTTAGCCTCTAAATACTCTTCAGCCATAAACAATCACCAAGAATTAAAAATCTATACTGTTTCATACTCATACTTCTCAAAAACAGATTCCCAGGCCTCTTCAGGAGATACATCCGCCAACTCTCTCGCGAAATGACACTTAACTAAGACTCCATCAACATTAACATATGGAGGTTCTTTCTCCTTACAAATCTCCTTCGCAAATGGGCATCTTAATCTAAATGGGCATCCTGAAGGCGGATTTACTAGGTCTGGAGGCGCTCCTGGAATAGATATTAAACGCTTTTCTTTAACCTTTTGAATTGTTGGTACAGAGGCTATTAATCCTTTTGTGTAGGGGTGAACCGGCCGCTTATATATCTTAACTACATCGCCTATCTCCATTATTTGTCCAGCATACATTATCATTACTCTATGGGATACTTCCGCTAGAACTGCTAGGTCATGGGTAATATAAATCATTGATAGACCGTATCTTCTCTGTAATCTTTTCATTAGATCCTGTATTTGTGCTTGAATAGTTACGTCAAGAGCTGTTGTTGGCTCATCCGCGATGACTACACTTGGGTTTAAAGCTAGAGCCATAGCTATAACAACCCTTTGCTTCATACCTCCACTTAACTGATGAGGATAATCTTTTATTCTAGATGGGTCTAGACCAACTTGAATAAAGAGTTCTCGTACTACTTCGTAGGCTTCTCTCTTTGTCATTCCTTCATGCAGAGTTAATACTTCGGCTATCTGGTCTCCAACTGTGAATACTGGGTTAAGAGCGTTCATAGCTCCCTGAAAAATCATTGAGATTTTCTTCCATCTTATTTTTCTCAGCATTACTTCATCCATATCGATTACATTCTCCCCTTCTAGCAAGATCTCTCCAGAAATTATTTTTGCGTTTGCAGGCAATAACCTCATTAGAGAATAACCTAATGTGGATTTACCGCAGCCACTCTCTCCAGCTAGGCCTAATGTTTCCCCTCTCTTGAGAGAGAAACTAACATCTCTGACTGCTTGGACATCTCCTCGTGCTGTAGTGTAGTGAACGCGAAGATTCTTGACTTCAAGAACATTCTCTGAGCTCATTAATAATCACCAGTTTTCATTTCTCATCTATCTCTGAAATATATGTTTAAAAAATTTTATGTAATTATGATTTTAGAATGTTTCTGATAAATATGAGTGTGTACAACTCTTATTTCTGAGTTTCTCTCGAGAAAAAAGCTATTAACAAAAAATAAAAGAGTTAATAGGGGATTACTTTCTTTTTATCTTTATTATCACTCCTATGATAGCAATTATTGCTATGATTCCAACGATACTTATTGTGTATATGGGGGTTAAACCTACACTATAATTTAGCTTTCCAGTGTTACCAAATGCGTCTTTAGCAACAATATTCACACTAACACTAAAGCTACCAATCCCCGCTGCTGGAATCTCCACGTACCATAATCCATCGTTCATATTGTATTCTGCAGTATAATTATTACCCTTGTAATTTACTTTAACATCAATAACCCATGTATCATCAGTAACGTTTATAGCTAATTTAATGGAATCAAACTCGTTGGGTGATGATGGAGTAACACTAACTACTGTTATCTCAGGCTTAGTAGTATCGCTGTAAGCTGAATCAACCTTGAACGTTCTCGTTACGGTAAGCGAGTAATACTTGGTTTCTCCTTTTACAATTGCTTCCTCAAACAATTGAGCTTTGAATACTTGAGTACCAGTGACTCTGGGAGCGTATCTAACTAAGTAATGGTCATCATTTATTTTTCTAGGTATTAATCTTAATTCTCCCTCTGAATCTTCAACGACGGTACGGTTAATGGTGTATGGTGAGTAGAAGTCTAGACTATATACCTGACCACTAATCTTATCTGGAAGCACTAGCTTGAGTTCCTTGCTCTTATTAGCGAACTCAACAATATTCCTAGTGAAATTCTGTACACTAACGTATGGTACTCCACTGTATCCCCCAGTCATCGCCCAGTTATCGAAAACGAAGTTTGTACCTAATCCGAGAACCATTCCTGTTCCAGAGTTACCTAAGTAAAATCTAGCTACCACCACAGGGTAATTCTCGTATTTAGCTATTGTTATCACTGCATCAGATAACACATTTATTTCAACGCCATAGAAAGGTATAACGTCAACTCCTTTGGTCAAGATATGGTTAGGTATCACATCTATTGCTGCTGGTTGTGACTCGGAGTAAACAACTTCACCAAATTTAAAGCCAAATGCTTGAGCTAACTTATTAACGTTAGTGGGATCATTGGTTGCTTCTACAGTACTAAGGTTCATAGCATTGAATATGAATACGCCTCCATTCTCCACCCACGCTGTGATATTGCTTATCTCGCTATCACTAAATGGAGTGAGTGCTGGACCTATATAATTCCCAGTGCTCATATCGTATTTTGCGTAGTATGATGCTGTATCTGGAGCAAATAATACATCGTATCTGCTCAACAGATTCTCGTTAATTACTTGAGAGGGATAAATATGCTCTATCGCAACCCCTAGTGATTCAAGTAGAATCGAGAACTCATTGAATTGACCCCATCTGAAGTCTGTTGGAACCCACCCAGTGTGCTTAATGTCGAAAGCCCAGAATAAAATGGGTTTCTCAACTACGAACTTAAATCTTATCGTACCTATAACGTTATTATCAGCATCCCTAAATGTTAAAACACCCTCATGACTACCTAGTGGAGCATCACTCTTAACAGTGGCGTTAAACTCCCAGATTGTTGTCCCAGCAGTAACATTAAAGATTTCTTCATAATGTGGCTCGAATACTTGGCTTAACTCGCTATCTAAGCTAACTGTTACTTGAGTAGAATACGAAGTAATTATACTTACATTAAACTCTAGTTTCATTCCTCTGAAAATCTTTTCCTTAAATGGGAAATAGGTCTTACTACTACTAATACCAGTTGGAATAGATGATGGTGATACTGTAGAGAGCTTGAGAGAACCAGAGTCAACTAGAGATTTAAGTAAATCGAATGCATCATTAACCTGAACATAACCAGCCCCTACCTTTAATTCCCCATAACTACCAATGTGCTTAGCTGTTTTCATTAAAGCTGCTTTAATAGCACCAACCCTTGCCGCACCGCTAATTCCTTGTGAACCCAAGTAATCAGCTAGAAGAGCTGCAGCTCCAGCTACGTGAGGCGATGAGAAGGATGTCCCCTCCGCTGATGCTTGGTAATTTGCTGGAGGTATCCAAATAATAGCTGTACCTGAGGGAGCAGAGATATCCGGTTTGACACTGAATCTTACGGTAGGTCCATAAGATGAATAGCTTTTAACAGCTGTACCACCAACATTAGTAGCTGCTACAGTGATAGCGAATTCAACATCTCCAGGGGAACCAACACTCATTGAACCAATTGTATCTCCCTCATTACCAGCAGCAACAACAACTACTACACCATGCTCTGCAGCAGCTTTTATAGCGTAGTATAATGGATCAACATACCATGTTCCACCACCAAGGCTCATATTAATTACATCTGCTCCCTGACTGACTGACCATTGAATAGCGGCGGTTATAGCGGCTAGAGTCGCGCCACCAGTCGCTGGGAAAACTCTAGCATTAATCAACAACGCTCCTGGGGCAACTCCTAATCCTACGTCGGGATCACCCTCCCCTGTGCCAGCTGCTACTCCCGCTACACCAGTTCCATGGCCCACCTTATCTGTTGGATCTGGATCGTTTTGATCATATCCATATTTCTGGAGAACAAAGGATTTCTCTGCGATAACTTTTGTAGCTCCATTCTTCTTTAAGTCTGGGTGATCCTTATAGATTCCCGTATCTATTATAGCTATTTTCGCTCCAGACCCATCATAACCCTGATCCCAGACATAGTCAGCTCCAATACTTTGGGCAGATTCCTTAGTTGTTGGTTTAAACTCTTTATTGTTACCAATCACGTATTTTGGTAAGAAGAATTCCCTGTTAGCATAGATACCGTGGATCCCTGTGAATGAGGCAGCTATATGAATCAAGTTTCGTGGCTTTGTTTTAACTAGAAGTAATGGTATCAACCAGTACTCCTCAACGATATCTATTCCATTAGCTCGAGCGGTCTTCTCGAACTGTTTCATTGATTTGAAATCTTTGAACATTACTAGTAGTAGTTGAGGATTATTATCATCGATACTTATTAATGGATCAATCACCGGCTCTGTATGCTCCGATAAGGAATTAATCTTGACCTTAGTTCTCATAGGTACTCTAGTGGTTGCGGCTAAAGGCGTGGAGAGAAACATTGTTATTAATAAAAGCGATAAAAGCACTAACTTACCCTTCATACAAAACACCAAGAATTAAATCAAGAATAGCTAGAAGAAAAAGACTATTAAAATATTAACGTATAAACAAAAAAGAAAGAAGAAAATGAGATAAAATCTAGCTCCTGCGAATAACAGCAATACCTAGTGCTAACAATGCAACAAAGACAGCGATTACGCCAGATGCTAAGCTGTTCGTTGATGCTGTTGAAGCCGCTCTAGCAGCAGCTTCAGCAGGCTCAGAGAACGTTACTGAAATCACTATTGTTATTGTAGCTTCATTACCAGCCATGTCGGTTGCTTTGATTGTTATTGTGTTCTGACCACTAGTTAGCGCTGTTGCTGGAATCATTATGTTGAAGTCACCCATTGTTGTGACATAGAATGCATGCTGGTTGTTTATGTTGATCAATACATTAACAGGATACATTGAATTCTCTATTACTCTAATTGATAACTCGATGTAATCAGACTTACTTAGAGTGAATGATGAACCATTCACTGGATATGCTACATGTAGCTCAGGCGGAGTCAGATCTATTTCAAAGAAAGCATATGATGATGCGCTGTGTCTGCTTGACTGATACTCAAAGAAGTCATAGTAAAGCCATATCAAATCAGTTGCTGTTATGTTGATACTAACTTCAACTATGTCACTTACTATGTCTGGTGGTAGCGTTAGGATCAATGTTGAACTGTAACTGTTACCGAATCTATATGCTGGTTGCTCAGCTACATCAACTACCTTAACACTACCGTCTGAAAGTGTGTATGTGGCGGTAATGTAGATGTATCCTAGCCATAGGTCATCACTTGCGCCGTAATCGAATTGAATCACGTTGTTAGCGATATATGTATTCTGAATAGTTATTACTCCTGGTGCGTTAAAGTCTGGGTAATAGTACACATTTATTATTATCGTGCTGAAGTACTCCATGTCGGAACCTGTTGGAGAGTAATAGCTTGAAGCTCCAGTTATGTATAATACATCTCCGCTGAACCAAGCATTGTATATTACTGGCATTCCCCAGAGATCTGGATAGAAGTCTATAAATAACGGCCAGAAGATATCGATTCTATCTACTATACCTAGCGAGGAATCAATATGCCTAGCATCGAATGTTACTGCTTCCCATCCTGATGTAATTGCGACTAGCTTTGTTCCATCACCAGCAAGCCATACTGACTCGATTGTGTCTCCAACACTTACATGATAGTTATATATCATCTCATAAACTGTGTCATAGTAGATTACTTCTAAGGTTCCATCGGTATATGAGATTAATAGCATGTCTCCGATACCTGGATACGTTATAGTGAATATGTTATATACGGATCCTCCATATGTATCCCAATAGTCAATTAATTCTAGTCCAGTTTTCTCGAACATGTATACTGATGGGGAAGCACCGAATGTTAAGAAGTATAGTTCTGGTGATCCATCATTATCGAAATCTCCTTCGCCATAATACTCTATATGATTGTCTCCTAGTTCATAACTAAACATAAATGTTAAGTCAGTACTGTAGACGGATATTAATGCATCATCTGTATCAACTGGAATTAACATTATGTCTTTGACTCCATCTCCATTTAGATCTGTTAAAACTATGTCAAACTCATCTGAGTACGTGTTTGGATAGTCTGTTAATTCAACTGAACTTAATACTTCTAGAGATGTCATGTTCATTTTCGCTAAATATGTCTTTCCTGCAGTTTTATTGTAGTAGACTAAGACTGCGATATCCGATGATAAGTACTCTACATCGCCTAGGTAGAAGTTTGTATAATAGTTAACCCATTCGCTGCTGCTCCAGTTGAACCATCCAAAGTACTTAGTTGATGGCGAAGTCGTATAGTTCATTGCATATATTAATGCTAGTTTTCCTTCTACATCGACTGCGAGTATATTGGCCACTAGCAGTGTGTTTCTTAAGAATGGTTCTCCAAACATCTCATCTAATTGAAGTGTATCTAGATCTAACCAGTAATATGTATCATTTGTGTAACCACCCTCAGCATCAGCGACGACAAGTAGTTCTGGGCTTCCATCGCCATCCATATCTACTGGTGGTGGGTACTGACCATAGTAACCATCGTATCTTAGGGGATATTCAGAGAAACCATAATTGATAACGCTTCCATCTTTCTTGAAGCTTAATACTTGATGCCTAGCGAATCCAACATAGTAATCATCACCAACATAATATAGATAGTAGCTACCTATGCTCGATGCTACTGGAATATACTTTAGATTATGCGCTCCCGATGTTAAGTCGATTTCGAAATATGGTCCTTCATTATTAAAGACATATACTGTTCCTCCTACAGTAGCCATGTACCAGCTGCTCGTGAAGTATAATCCACTCCCTAGAGTAATATTCCAGATCTCCTCACCATTAGTTACGTTTAGCGCATAGAGCTTTAGCAATCCCGTATCATTGGTTGCTGATAACGTCTTGTCAGCGAATATAACGGCCATCAAAGTGTCATTTGCATATCCAGGAACCGCAAACCAATAGTTTGTGTTTTCTGTATAGTTCTCGGGTATAGCTACCTCCCAGTAATCCCCACTTGTTAAGTTAGCTAGATACATGTGCGTGCCATTTAGGAAGCTCATTAACATCTTGCCGTTTACCCACATTGCAATAGGCGTTGTTGCATAATAGCTTGTTGGAACACTGAACTCTGAGATCTTGTTGAAAGTTCCCTCTGTAACATTATAGGTATCCGCCCATATCTTTGATTCATTCTCATAGTACACCCATAATTCGTTGACACCATCTCCATTAACATCTGCTAGTAAGCCGCCTCCGTTAGGTGAATCTACGTTCGATGCTATTTGATGCTCATCCACTATAGCTGGTGCTGTAGCATTCTCTAGGGATAAAACAGCTATTGATGCATTGTATTTTCCTCCACCTAGATCATATGTTAAGTAAAGTAATACCTCGTCTCCAGCATACTTGGAATAGTAGTCTCCACCGAAATAGTAAATTAAGTAGACATCATCTGCACCAGTTAGTGTCTTTAAGTCTACACTAGTTACATAGGCTCCAGTTGTAGTCCATACGTACAAGTAATCTGTTCCAGTGGCATATCCTACTACATCAGTTAAGCCGTCTCCAGCGTAATAATCTCCGACTGCATAAAAATTGGCGGATCCCACTGTTGCTTTGTATAGAGTTTCTCCCGTTTCTAGGTCGTAAACATATAAAGTGCTACCAGCGATAAAGTAGTATTCGTCTTGCGTTGGAACAAATGTGTATACATCAGAACCAGGTATTCCGCGTACCCATCCTCCCAGCTGCATTATTACATTACTGGTTTTTACGATTACCTTTCCTTTGTAACCAAACGCGTTAGATACATAACCATATTCAGGTTGTGTTGCATGATTCCAGTCCCAATCCATGTAATATACAGGAGAATACCAGGGGCCATATGGATAATATTGCTTTGTTGTGAATTTTGTTTCTTCTGTATGTGTTGTTGCGGGTGTTTTTGTGGTTGTTGTAGAGGTATTGTTTGGCGTAGCTAGTGTCGTGGCAGCGTATGTTAGGGGTGCGAGAATTAGGAGCGTGAGAATTATTGCGTTTAGATATAGTTTTCGCATTGTTTTTTACACCTAGTTTTTATTTTTTAAAAATAGTTTAGAGATTGTCCGCGAATATATTTAGTAATATTTTATTTTTTAAACGTTTCGTTGGGAATTTTTATATCTTTTAAGCCAAAGTATTTATTAGCCATACTAATTTAAGTTAATATTTTCAATATTACAATTTTAGTATAGTCTCTGTAATGATTTAGAGAAATATTTCTACGATTAAAAACTTAGAACAAATAATAAATGTGTTATTTTTTGAAGAAAAAGATTATTCCGCTGGTATAGGGATCTTCTTCCTGAATATTTTGTCCTTATATTTATAGATGACACCGGAAATTATCGCAATAATTATTATTGCAGCAGCTAAATTAAACAATAATGTATTCTTCTGGAACATATTTGTATCTGATAACTCTACTTTTAACTCGTACGAGACTCCCGACTTGGGGTAATATAACCTCATCTTTGTAACGATTCCTAGATCCTCATCTATTGATAAGTCTAGCTCGGTTAAGTACTGGTTCTCACCTATTATTAACCATTTAGCGGTATAGATCTCCATGTATATTATTCTCCTATAAGATCCTAAAATTATGTCCCAACTAGTCTTATATATGGGTGGCCTCTCAAGAATCCTCTCTTGATAAACCGTTTGGGTCCAATATCTCTCAATTGCGTTTAGATCACTTACATCGAAGAAAGTTGTAATGTCTATTGGTGGGTCGAAATCAATTATTTTAGTCCAATTAAGAGAACCAATGGTTTTATATAAATCTCCTCCAGGAATCTTCCCCTCTGCATTCACATCTTGAATGTATTTCTCCCCCTCATGACCATATCTTAGATCCTCTATCTCGAAATGAATCTTAGCCTTATATGTGATTTCTGATCCCTTTGAGACATCTGTAATCTCTATCGAAACAATAATTTTGTGCGTTATAGTATTAGTTGTCTTTAAGTAACCCTCATACTTATAAATGGCTCCTTTTTTAAGACCAGGGAATCTTTCAGCAGCCCTCAACGGACCAATAAGGGTTGGTGTCATGAAAATCATGATTAAGAATATGGATAGTATTAGTCTCTTAGACATCAAGTTTTATCACCAAGCAATTATAAGTTTGACATTTTACAATCATTAAAAGCATTGTTAAGTTTTTCATATATTTAAAAATTGAGCAGGACGAGAAAACGGTCACAGAAAGAGAAAAAAACAGAAAAACAAAAAATATAAAAGCATGAGTATTTTAGGCTGCGGGGGCTCCTCTTCTAGCGATAACCGCGATAGCTGCGATTATCACTATCACAGCTACGCCGATAGCGATCCATGTCATCTCTGGACCAAAACCTCCTCCAGCACCCGCGCCCTTATACGTCACTTTAACAGCTTTCATTACTGAATAGAAGTTAACTACTGGAGCCCCTGCCACGTTTCCAACGATTCCTTTCCACTCAGTACCATTCCATACTCCAATGATAATGTTCTGGTAGATTGGAATGATTGGTTGCTCCCAATAAAGTATCTTCTCAGCTTCTCTAGCCCAGACCTTTGCATCATCTGGCTTCATAGCTGTTAGCATCTTGTTAACAGCTTCATCGTAAGATATGTTGTAGGTGACATTCCAGTAAGTGTACTTCTCTTCTGATGGATACCATCTCCATATATAGAAGTTGTCTCCAGCCGCACTTGTGAACGCGTACAGGAATGTTGGGAATCTTCCTAATCCAAATCCGAAGAATGTTAACTCGAAAGTACCACCGATAACAGCGTTTAGCAATGCTCTGAAGTCTCCATAAACCTCCTTGACCTTTATTCCAATTGCCCTAATGCTTGCAGCTGCAGTACTAACTATTCTCCTAACTGTAGATGACTCTGTAGCGATTATCTCTAATTCAATTTCCTTAGATGGATCATTACCATATTCTAACCAACCATCGCCGTCAACATCCTTTAATCCAATCTCATGGAGAAGCTCTAGAGCTGCATCTGGGCTATGATCATAGTAGCTAGGTCCAGGTTCCTCGCCAGTATACTCAATGCTCCAATCTTTCATGGCCTTTGGAACTGGTACATCTAGTGGCTCAGCGTAACCATACCACGCTACATCTATTACCTCTCTCTTATCTATAGCAAATGCTAGAGCTCTTCTAAATCTAGCATCCTGCAATAAGCCGTAGGCAGCAGTACTCTTACAATTAACTGAGATGTGACCGAAACCTAATCTAGGAGCATAAGCGATGTTGTATCCAATGAATTGATCGATGTAAGCTCCGAACTCAAATTCTGCAGCCATATCAATTTCTCCAGCTAGCAGAGCTTGAACTAGAGCAGATGGTTCTATGATTACCTTGTATATTAGTCTCTTAACATATGGTCCCTTGAGATCAATATTGTCTGGAGTTAATGGTGACCATGGATGAATTACTTTACCTTGCTCATCAACAGCTCTATCAAAATACAATGGGTTTCTCTCTAGGATGATTACATCGCTAGTATCGAATGTGCTACCGCTCCAGCTAGCGATCTTGAATGGACCATAGCCCGTTAGTATTGGGTCATCTGGTGATTGGGGTGTGTAACCTACTACGTCAGCAGGGGTAGCGTTCCAAACTGGGAATGTATCAAAGTTATTGTCATCTGATATTCCCCAAGTCTCCTCCCTCTCATAGATGTGCTTGGGGAAAACTATGTGTGTTAAACCATATAGCGCGTATAGGAATCCAGTATCCCATGTGTAAACATATACTGTCGAGTTGTCTACTTTGGTAGCATTGATAACGAAGTATGGTAAGTCCGTCCATGCATCTGATTCTGGAGCTAGCCATAGTAAGAAGTCATATGTAAATACAACGTCATCAGCTGTTAATGGAGTGCCATCAAAGAACTTTATGTCATCTCTAAAGTGAAGTGTCCATCTGCCTATTTGGCCGTATTGACTATCTGTAACAACTTCAAATACCGGTTTCTCCGTGAGCATTAGTGGGATATCATAGTTCGTGTCGGTCCAGTTCCATGGGTTAGCCACATAGAAGCTTGGGAATAGCCACCCTAGTATGTCCCAGTCATATGCTGAAGTTGATTCAGTTGGATTCAAAACATCTAGCCACCAACCTAGTGGAAGTTTTAGTTCTGCTTCGTAGTTATATTGCTCTTGCTGTGCCTTTACTGGTGTTGTATAGTTTACTGCTGCATATGGCATTATCAGAATTGCAAGAAGTACCGACATTAGAATGACTTTCTTTACTTGCATTTATACACCTCATATCCAGGCTTATTTAAATATCTTTTAGAATTTAATATTATTCGCATTTTCTTTTAAAGCGTATTTATTTTAAAAATTTTCCCTTTTAGAAATCTATATTCTGTTTTTTAAGATTTGTTGCTATCTAGATAAACATTATTGAAAAGAATGGTGATGAGATATTAAACCGTTAACGTTTTCAAATTAATGATAACCATTACGTATTTATGCTTAACAATTTTTCAATAATTTTGGGTGTCTTCATTATCTCTACTTAAAATAATGTATTGAACATAAAATAGATATAGAATCATTCCACTAAGAAATTCTTGATTATTTTTTAATTTCAGCTTGATTGAATTAATGGAGGACATCCAAATGAATAGAGGGATAACCATCAGTGATGTTTATATTGATGCTGATCTAGGCGCTTGGAGTGATATTGATGGAGATGGCGTGATCGAAGCTATTTATGCATCAGTTTTCAAATTGAATCTTTATAAGGGAGAAAAGCTTATTTGGTCGAGGGAAATTGAAGCTAGGAAGGAGATACGGGAATTAAGTAAAACTGAAGAAATAAAAGTTGAGACCGAAATAGGTAATATCTTAACTAAGTTGAGCGTGTATGATATTGATCGGGATGGTAAAAAAGAGATCATAGTTGGTAGAGCAGATGGACTATTAGCTGCTCTAGATCACACGGGGAAAACGCTTTGGAGCGCTGATCTAGTTAACTATATTGTCTCATTTAGCCTCGAAGATATTAATGGGGATAATAAACCTGAAATCATTGCTATTACGGGCACAGGCACTGTCGCTCTTCTGAATCATAAGGGTCACAAAATCTGGGTTAAGAATTACCCTAGGGATTATGGACCGAGCGATTTAGCGATATATAGGGAGGGGGACGAATTCTTTATTGTTTTAGGCATGAAAAGTGGAGGATTAGTTATATTAGATAAGAAGGGTAAAGAAAGAAAGAAACTCTATCCCACTCACGAATCAATCAAAATAATTAAAACTGCAGATCTAACGGGAGATGGGAAAACTGAATTCATTATTGGGGGAGATCAGGGAGGTTTAGTTATTGTTAATGCTAATGGTGAGGTAATAGGGCTTCATAGGTTTGAATCAGAGGTAATTAATTTATCTCTATACGATCTAAATAAAGATGGGAAACTAGAGGTAATAGCTGGGGATTGGAACGGATCAATCAAAATAATAAGCAGCGAGGGCGTTCTACTCACGCATGATGCATTAATTGAGATTCATGATGATATTGATAATGATGGAGAGATTGAGAAGGTATCGAGATACTGGAAGAGAGTAACCGTCAAGAAAAATAACACAACTTACTGGGAAAAAGAATTTGCTAGATGGATTTCGGCCATAGATATATCCGATATAAATCACGATGAAAAGAAAGAAGTAATCGTGGGGGGTTTAGATAAGGTACTCAGGATCTTCTCTCATGACGGAAAATTACTATGGCAGAGAAAATTATTGAGAGCTCCACTATGCGTATTAGCAAGGGACTTCGATAATGATGGATCAATCGAGATACTTACGATAGGGGAAAAAGAACTGCGAATTCTTAGAACCAAAAATAAATAAGATAAATTAGAGGAAAAATTCAGTATCCCCTCATTTTAGGATTAAATATCTTTACTAGAGCATCTCCAATCAAGTAGAATGCTAGACCAATCAAAGTCAATGTTAAACCTGGGAATAAGACCCACCACCATGCGATAAAAGCTCCACCGCCACCGCCACCTACACCGCCACCGCCACCACCAGCACTCTGAACAGATGCTTCTTGCAAGATTCTACCAATTGATGGCCAGTCGGGAGTAAGAACACCTAGGAAGCTTAAAGATGCTTCAGCGAGAATATTTCCTACTACGCCAGTCATTAGGTACATCATCACTAGTGGCCAGACCCCAGGTAATATGTGTTTCCTTATTATCCATGTACTACTTGCTCCAGCTGCTTTTGCTGCCTCTACATATATAGCTGATTTCAGCGATAATACCTGTGACCTAATAACTCTAGCCATTCCAGCCCAACCAAACACCGTTAGCACTATTATCAAAGCATAAAGTGGTCGTACACCCATCTGCGTGAAAACAAACGCCAATGTTATAAGAAGCGGTAATCCCGGCATAACCATTAGGAAGTCAACGATTCTCATTAATACCTCATCCACTTTACCTCCAAAGTATCCAGAAATCAATCCTACTAATCCCCCGATGAATATTGATAATACTGTGGCTACTATACCGACGAATAACGATATCTTCAAGCCATCTAGGACCATGGCGAAGATATCCCTACCATAATTATCTGTTCCAAAGACTCCGTAATAGTGACTCTCTGCTTTTAACCAGATTTTATCTAAGAGCACAGATATACCTCCAGCTACTCTATGGTTTGGATCCTTCACTCTGAAAGTTATAGTGAATCTAACCTCTAGATTAGCTCCCTTCGTGAACATCGTGTTCTTATAGAGGCTTTCGAGTAGAGAGGTTATATCAAGCCACTTTCCAACGTCGATTGTAGGAGGCTCAATGATATATATACCTTCCTCTGGATCATACTTCTGAGGCGGAACAATTATTCCTTTTCTCCCAAGCTCGAATCTTAATTCCTCTCCGCTCATTCCCCTATATGTTATGTAAGCTGCTATAGATACCTCGTATGCAGTTGTCTTATATAGGGTGAAATTGCCTCTGTTTACTAATTTGAACGCCATGTGTGCAGTAAATTTGAGCGGTGGTTTATTCTTTGTCCATGTAAAGAAGTAACTAACTCTAATTTTCCCTTCTGGCTTAGCGTAATCCAATTGCTTATTAGGATCATCCATAATCGTTAAATTAAGTGCTCCCGGCGAATTCGGCGCACCCTCTGATACCCATTCATAATGCGTATAGAAGTTAGATCCCGACTGAGTAGTGTCAATAAAGAATTTATTCATATCTTGAGCGGACTTGAATGTTGCATTAACAAGAGTCATGTCTGGGAAGTAATCCGGGTCAAATACACTCATCCATGCTGGAGCGGATAATTCAGCATGCCTTGTAGCCATCGAGTTACCTGGAACAATTAGTGGTGAAGCAAAAGACAGTATTGTTAGAATAACGACAATGATTAATCCAATCATACCCTCTTTCTGCCTTCTAAATTGCGATAATATGTTTCTTCCTCCAGCTATTACAGACATTCAATACACCTCATTCAGTATCTTACTCTTGGGTCTAATACAGCATATGAAATATCCGCGATAATGTTCGCGAGAATAACTGTGAGAGCTACGAAATAGAATAGCATTTCTGCTAGAGGATAATTATCGTTAAGAACAGCTGCGAGGAATAGATTTCCTACACCAGGAATATTGAATACTTGCTCAGTAATAATAGCACCAGTCCAAACACCAGCTAGAGCTAGTATTACTGAGGTAACAACTGGTAGGATAGCGTTTCTGAATGCATGCTTATATAGAATAACCCTCTCATCAAGCCCCTTAGCTCTAGCAGTCATAATGTAATCCTCCGTCATTACATCTACTAGTGAGTTTCTCATCAAAAGCATCCATCCTGGGAAGCTACCTACTACAAGGCTTAGTATGGGTAGCGTGAACATATACATTATGTCTGAGAAGAATAATAGTGGATCCTTAAATCCATAGCTTGTTGATGATATTCCACCACCGACCGGCCACCAGCCTAGCCAGCTTGCAAAAACCATTAATAATATGATCTGGAGCCAGAATATTGGTAGTGCGTATATAGCCATGGCGGTTGTCATTAATGAGACATCTAGCTTGGATCCTGGTTTCGAACCAATTTTAACTCCTAAATAGATACCGACTAGTATTGATAGCAATGTAGCTGGAACCATGAGGTAGAGAGTGTATGGTAATCTAGCTAATAATACTTGAACTACTGGTTGGTTTATTGCTGGAGCGCTCATTGATCTACCAAAGTTAAATGTTAACATGTTGAATACATATTTCATGAAGTGATCGAACCAGATCCCGATAGGTGCTACAAGTGATGGTAGATCCCATCTCCTCTTGAAATCTATTATCTGATCAATAATTTTTGTTGGATCCGTTTGCCTTCCTCCGCCTCCGCCCATCAATCTGCCCATACCATATAGCGTTGCTGGATCTATACCCGTGATGAATGATGGTAGTCTAAAGATAATGAAGTTCGCTGCTATGACAATTAGCAGTGTAATAAAACCAGTAAACATTCTCTTGATGGCATATTCTTTTAATCCCATTTATTCACACCTTGATGCTTAGGATAAATAATATATATAATTTATTGATTCGATATACATATATATTTTATTAATCTTCTTCATAGAGTTATGTTGAGTCCTTCTAATTATAAAAAATTTCTTATTATACGTTTTCTTATATGCAGTGGATTTCTCAGAAAATATGCAAAGGTTTATTAAAGTGCTTTATAGATTAATCTAGTTTAACAAGTTAAGGACTGCTGGTGAACCATCTGCGCAAGCAAGTACCTTTAGAATACTTGAGAGAATTACTTAATTCTAAAGATGATTCAGCGTTAAAAAGCATGTTAAGGAGCCTGCTAGAAAGCTCTGGTGATGATTTCATTGAAATATTGAATGAATTATTTGAGACATCTGATGAAAAAGTTCGGGATAGATTATGTAGTTGTTTATCTGAGCTTGGTTTGCATCTAGATCTCTGGAGTAATAAGGTCGATTTGCTTTACCATTTAATATCGAGAAATTGTAAGCCGATATATCTAGCAGACTTTAAAGTTGTGTTAAATCATAACGTGATGATGCTTAAGAGAGTCATTGATTTTGAGTTCTATGAAAAGTATGGCGTCGATATGGTCCTACTTTTTGAAACTATCATAAATCCAAATATGCAAATAAACGGTGAATTCCATAAACGACTCGTTAATAATGTACCCAAGAGCTTACTGAAACGTATTATGGATGTGGTTAATCATATATCAAACAAATATAAGTTATTTAGAAGGGATACTGTATTTATAGCTGAGTTATTAATAAATAAATTAGATATTATGGGTATTGCTAGTAGCATTGAGTTATCTGAGTATATCGTCGAGAAAATTAGTAAAATAGAGAAGAAGCTTGATTATACTAGATCTCTGATCCTCACTTTCATTTTAATGCATTTACCTACCAGGAACATAGACAAGCTAGTTAAAGCACTATTAGATCACTCTACCAACGTAAGTTCGCTCCTAGGTATAGCTTCTGGAATAATCCTTACTATTATTCATTATCTTGATCCATCTGTACTAATAAATAATCTTAATCATCCATCCATAGTTTGGATTTTTCTGGAAAAGATTATGATGAGACCTGGAGACGACTTCATTCAAATAATCGATTTAGTTAGGAAGAAATTAACGAACATTCTTTTATCGAAAATTAGCTTAAGCTTAGTTAGAGCCCTATTAGATAGAGAAGATAATATATGCGTAAGAGATATGCTCAATATCGCTTACGCTGTGGGAGTGAACTCACCAGCTGACTGTATTGGTGTTACGAGACTCTTAATGAACAAGAAAATAAATCAAGATACCCTCTACATAGTTCTTAGAATAAGGCTTATTCTCATAATTAACTTTTTCTTCGACTTCTCATAGCCTTCTCATAGAGCAAGAAAAATAGTCATCGGCGGCCTTAAATACGCAGTAATATATACGTATTACGAGGCAACATGCCAATAGAG